>JAEEII010000189.1 GCA_016281295.1 Bacteroidales bacterium | reverse complement strand
TCAGCCGTGCAAAACCACTTTTCGCTGCTTTACCGCTCGTCGGAAAAAGGAGGCGTGCTCGATTATTGCAAGGAAAACGGCATACAGTTTTGGTCGTACATGGTGTTGGAACAAGGTGCCCTGACGGGAGTTTTCAACACAGCTCATCCTCTGCCCGCCGATAGCGACCGAGGCCGCAAATACAATCCCGTCCTTGACAAGATTGAAGCCTTGACCGATGCCACGATACAAATCGGTGAACGTCACAATGCCACCTGCTCTCAAATCGGCATTGCATGGGCCATCGCCAAAGGAACGATGCCCATCATCGGTGCCACCAAGGCGCACCATGTGACGGAGGCCGCCGAGGCCGCCAAGATCAGGCTTTCGGAGGATGAAGTCGCACAACTGGAGCGTTTGGCCGACACCATCGCTGTGGATACGCGCGGTGACTGGGAGCACACGATGGAATAAACGATTCGATTGGTGGCAAGCTATTTTACGTGTTTCTCCAAAGCACAAAAACCAATTTATTCTTATTTTTGTCGGCAATGCTGACACTCTATTACAACTTCCGCTTGTCACCAATCTTTTTTAATTCTTATTTCTATTATCTTTGCCAAAAGATTCAACCGAGCTTCAAACCATGAAAAAAATCTTGATAATCACCATTATGACAGCAATTGCATTAAGTGCTTCGGCTCAAATCGACCTCCACAGCCACGCCATCACTAAGGGCTACCTAGATTACATCAAGGCCAACGGCGCCGAGATGGACGAAGGTTTTCCTATCCCTGCTTGGGATGCGGAACAACATATTTCCTTTATGGACAAGGCTGGCATTCAGACCGCTGTACTGACCATGCCCGCACCACAACCTTGGTTTGGCGATGCGCAGGCTTCGGCGGCAGTGTGTCGTAGCTACAATGAAGAATGTGCCGCACTGAAGGCACGCTATCCCGGGCGTTTCATGTTTTGTGCAGCCTTGCCTTTGCCCGATGTCGATGCTGCCATTCGTGAAGCCGTCTATGCTCTCGACACACTGAAGGCCGATGGCATAAAACTGGCAACCAATGTCAATGGTCTGTATCTCGGTGTGCCCGAGCTGGATACGCTCTTTTCCGTACTCAATGAACGTGGTGCTGTGGTCATCCTGCATCCGCATCGTCCTGAGCCAGTCAACCGGCAGGTGATGCAGCAGACGCCATTGGCCATGCAGGAATACCTATCGGAAACCACACGGGCAGTGGCTAATATGATCAGTCGCAACGTGTTGGCGCGTTATCCTCGGGTGAAGGTGGTCGTGCCCCATTGCGGAGCCTATCTGCCTTTGGCTGTTCCTCGCATGAAGTCGCTGACAGCCGTGATGCAAGCCAACAAGATGGTGGGCGAAATCGACTGGCAAGCCAACCTGAATTCGCTTTATTACGACTTGGCTGGTGCCCATAGCCCCGAGGTTATCCGTATGATACTCACCATCACCACGCCTGATCATTTGCTCTATGGCTCCGACTATCCTTACGTCGCACCTCAAGTGCTCGTAAGTGGCCTTCAACGGATGCAGCAGTATCTTACGGATGAGCCAGATTTGGAGCCTTACAAAGAGATGATCCTTTACAAAAACGCAATTAAACTATTCCATAAATGAAGAAATTAGCTTTTTTAATCGGTGTTTTCCTAATAACATTGACCACTATGGCACAAAAAACTACTTTTCCAGCTCAACATATTGCTCCAGAGGAGTTTAATACGGGTACAGTCCACATCTCTGTAGTCAGCCGCAGCGACCACCAGATGACCACCAATTTCCTTTTTGAAAAGGGCAGTCGCAACTCGTGGCATTACCACCCCAACGCCACCCAAGTGCTCATGGTGCTAGATGGTGAAGGCTATTACCAAGAGGAAGGGAAAGACAAGCAACTCATCCGCAAAGGTGATGTGATTGTTACCGCACCCAACACCCGCCACTGGAACGGTGCCACCCCCGACAGCAGCATCGAGTGCCTCACCGTGACGGACATCGTGCCGGGTGAGGAACACGCCGTTCAGCTCCAAAAAGTGACCGATGAAGAATTTGCCTCACCAGTGAAAGCTGGCGAAAAGCTTGTCCGCCTTGCCGAAATCGAAGTGGTGCCCGAGTATTTGGAGGAAGATATGGCCTTCGCCAAAGAAGTCGGCGAGACTTCCGTGATGGTGGAGCCCGGTGTGCTAACCCTCTTCTCGATGCAAACCAAGGAAGATCCTTGCAAGATCTACATCTTGGAAATTTACGCCGACCAAGAGGCCTATCAAAGCCACATCCAGACCGCTCATTTCAAGAAATACAAGGAAGGCACGGCCAAGATGGTGAAGAACCTGAAACTGATTGATGTCAACCCGCTGGCGGGAATGTTGAAGTAATAAAGTTTTTATTATCTTTGCAACCATATTAAAATCCCTAACAATGAAGATAACAGCTATCACTCTCCTGTGTGCTTTAGCCTTTGCGGCCTGCACCAATAATCATTCTGACAACAATCAAAACAATACTAATATGGAAAACACAGCAAAAGTCTATCTGACTCGCGAAATCAGCCCAGAGTCGCTGGTGCGAATCTACAAGGCACTGGGCGTAGAAGCCAAAGGCCGCGTGGCCGTGAAGATCTCGACAGGGGAGGGGAGTAACCCCAACTACCTGAAGCCAGAACTCATCAAAGACCTTGTCCATGAAGTGGATGGTACCATCGTGGAGTGCAACACTGCATACGGCAACGGCCCTGGCGACGAAAAAGATGAACGTAATAACTCGGCTGTCCATTGGGAAGTCATCCGTCGGCATGGTTTCACTAACTATTTCCCCGTTGATATCATGGATGAATACGATGAAATCCGCATCCCTGTGAAGGATCAGTCGCATATCAAATACGACATCGTGGGCGGCCATATCGCCAACTACGACTTTATGATTGCCCTCAACCATTTCAAAGGTCATCCCATGGGCGGTTACGGCGGCGCGCTGAAGAACCTCAGCATCGGTTGCGCCAGCAGCAATGGAAAAGCTTACATCCATTCGTCGGGAAAGATGGAGAAACTCGACATGGCCAAACTTTGGACTCCCGAGTACATCGGCGACCAGGATGGCTTCCTTGAGAGCATGGCAGCAGCAGCACAAGCGGTGACGAATTATTTCCAAAAGAGACAGGGTATCATCTATATCAGCGTGATGAACAATATGAGTATCGACTGCGACTGCGTTGACCATCCCGCTCCCGTGAAGCTGGAGGACTACGGCATTCTCGCCTCGACTGACCCCGTTGCTCTCGACCAGGCCTGCGTTGACATCATTAACAATCAGCAGGTGACCGCTACCAACGACCCGACCGACCTGCTCAGCCGTATCGACAAGCAACACGGCACGCACACCATCGAGCATGCCGAAGCCATCGGGTTGGGAACAAGGAAATATACCATTGTCAGTATCGACAAATAGGCCATCATTGCGAAAACTCCTATACAATTCCCCGAAACTTTAAACCAAATGTTTCGGGGATTTTACTATTTTTGCAGCAGTAACGCCAAACATCATAACCATGAAGAAATTAGCAGCAACTATCTTGTGCGGATTGGCTCTCGCCGCCTGCACCAACAACCGACAAACTGAAAACGTTCAAAACAACACGAGCCCTGATAACCAACAGAAACAACAAAAAGTTGAAGAGGTTTCGGGACGCGTGAACTGCGGCGCACAACATGCCCTGGTGACCACACCACAACCTTGCGTGATGATTGCCACATGGGACAAGAACCACACACCCGATGTGATGATGGCGGCTTGGGCTGGCCAACTCGACTACAACCAGATTGTCATCAGCCTATCGGAGCACAAAACGACTGACAACCTGCGCGAAACGGGTGCCTTCACCGTAAGTTTCGCCGACGAGCGCACAGTGGCCGAGTCGGATTATTTCGGCACGGTGAGTGGCCACGATGTCGCGAACAAGGTTGCCAAGGTGGGCTTCACGGTAACCCCCAGTCCCAATGTGGATGCTCCTATCGTCAACGAGTACCCACTGACCTTAGAGTGTCGTGTGGTGAGTTTCCAGGACGGCATGTTAATTGGCGAAGTGGTCAACCAAAGCGCCGACGAGAGCATCCTCACTGACGGCAAGATTGACTTGGCAAAACTGAAGCCCATCGTCTTCGATGCCTCTGGCGTGAGTTACCGCGCTATTGGCGAAGAAGTCGGCAAGGCATGGGGCGACGGAAAGAAATACATTGAAGAATAAAACAGAGATTTACGATGCAAAACCAGAAGATTATTATTACTATCAACCGCGAAAGTGGAAGTGGGGGAGGTGAGATTGCACGTTTGCTGGGAGAGAAGTTAGGCCTTAAGGTTTACGGTCGCGCCATATTGCAAAGCGTTGCAGAAAAATTTAATTTGACACTTGAAAGCATGGATCGTGTTAAAGCGCAGAAGACCAGTTGGTGGAGCGACTTCTGTAACTTTTATCGTCAGTTTGATACGACTAGTCATTATTCAGAGGACTCCTTTCCAGAAGCCACACCTTTGTCCCTTTATTATGCGGAGGCTCGCCTATTGCGTGAATTGGCCGAACAGGAGAGTTGCATCATCGTGGGACGGGCTGGTTTCCACATCTTCCGCGACAATCCCAATGCGTTGCACCTGCTCCTCATGGCCGACCGTGACGCCCGCATCGCCCGCATCGCCACCAAACAGAATCTCAGCAATGAAGAAGCTGCCAAGGTTATCGACGAAACCGACAAGGCTCGCGACACATTCGTCAAAACTGTCGCTGACACCTCGCGTTATGATGCCCGTAACTATGACTTCGTTTTTAATGTCACCAGTATGCCTACTGATTTGGTTGCACAGTTTCTTGCTGACAATATTAGGAAGAAGTTTCCTTTCTTGGCGAAATAGACTATATTCCACGAGTAGGTAATGGCAACTGTATTGAGTTTCTTCAAGCAATTTGGTCGGACCGCTCGTGGCGAACGCCTTGAACGTATCAGGAAGTCGCCTCATTTTGTGAATGATAAGTTCCAAAATGAGGAGCCGACTACGCTGTTCACAGGTCAGGGTGGGATGATGAAGAATTTCGGGAAGTTTCTTTTTGGAGATAAACCGAAAAACAGGATTCCAAAACTGGGTGATATCCCGTTCGTTAAGACCGATTTGAACCGCTTGCCTGAATCCGGTGACTTCTATCTCTGGTTCGGACACAGTTCCTTCTTGCTCCGTTTGGACGGTAAGACCATCCTTGCCGACCCTGTCTTTTACAAAGGCTCGCCCGTTTCGTTCGTCAATCGGGCGTTTCCAGGGACTGATCTCTACAAACCCCAAGACATGCCCGATGTAATCGACTATCTCCTCATTTCTCACGACCATTGGGATCACTTGGATTACAAGACCGTCATCGAACTGAAAAACCGAGTGAAAAAAGTGGTTTGTCCCCTGGGTGTGGGCGAGAACTTTGAATATTGGGGCTATGACAATCGGCAACTTATCGAGTTGGATTGGTATGAAAGTGCCACATCCGATGGTTTGACCTTCCATTGTCTGCCCACCCAACATTTCTCTGGACGCGGTTTTTGGAAAGCCAAGACGATGCCAGCCTCTTGGCTGATGGAATCGTCATCGAGAAAGGTCTTTTTCTCGGGCGACGGGGGCTACAGCAGTCGTTTCAAGCGCTTCGGGGAACAGTTTCCTGACATCAATCTTGCCATCATGGAGAATGGCCAATACGATGCCAACTGGAGCCAGATCCACACCATGCCCGAGCAATTGGGAAAAGCTGTGTCTGAACTTGGTGCAAAGCGTTTCGTAACCGTCCATCACTCCAAGTTTTGCCTCTCGAATCATCCTTGGGATGAACCTCGGGAAAATGAGCGCAAGGCGGCGGAGCAATATGGACTTCAGCTTATCGCTTGTCAAATAGGCGAATTATTCCTTTTTGATTGTAACTTTGCATCACCAAAAGATAGTTAAATGACCTTTTTCATAGAATCCCTCATCGCGTGCGCTTTGTTCACGCTGTTTGTGTTCCTGATGTCGAGAAACCCTATCAAGACCATCTTCAACTATCCTCCTGCCATCATCGAGCGATGCGACCAGTTAGGTCTGGTTGACGCCAGCAACCGTCCTGGAGGACTGTCGTTCTACATCAAAAAGATTGTAGCTATGATGGTCTTCGGCGTTTTGCTGGGCCTGTTGGTGTGTTATATCAACGGTTGTGAAACCTTTTGGTGTGGCGCTTTGACGGCCTATGCCTTATGGGTGGTGGTCAATTGGTTCGATGCGCTGGTGCTCGACTGTCTCTGGTTTTGCCACGAAAAGCATTTCGTCATCCCTGGGACAGAGGACATGACTGCCGCCTACCATGACTACTGGTTCCACATCAAAGGAGCGCTTATCGGGATGCTGCTGGGCATTCCCGCTGCGCTGGTTGCTGGGGGAATTGTGACTTTATTATGATTACTAAATCAAACCTAAAATGATACGATTAAACTGCTTTTTCCAAGCCAATGACGGCGAACAATTCAATACCGCCCTGCAAGCGGCAATAGCCCTTACTGAGTACTCACAAAAGCATGACGGATGCATCGCCTACGATGTGTTCCAGAGTGCCACTAGACAGGATGTGTTTTTGATCTGCGAGACATGGGAAGACCAAGCATCGCTCGACAAGCATTCTGCTACGCCGGAGTTCAAGAAATACTCTCCCATGATGCGCCAATGTGGCCAGATGAAGGTGGAGCGATTTGAATTTTGACATCAGCATCAGATAATGCTTGTTAGGATTCAGGATATCCGTTGCGACAAAACCGGGTCGTATGTCGGTGAAGCAAACGGGATCCTATAATAATGGCTGTCTTCATAGATTTGTGATTAGTGTTTTGACTTTCTTAGTGCGGAATACTTGGATTCCTTAACCCTTGGGTTGCAGACTCCTCCGATATTCGCTGGGCGACTGTCCAAGGTGCTTGGTGCAATAGCGGCTGAAGTAACTCAATGAGGCGAAGTTCATACGTTCTGCGATTTGGGTGAGCGAGAGGCGTTCATCGTCCAAAAAGGCTTTCAGGATGGGCACAGTGGCACGGCTGATATAACTGCTGACGCTGTGTCCCGTGACGCGTTTCACCGTGGCGGAGAGGTACTTCGGCGAGACGCTCAACCGTTCAGCATAGTAACTCACCTCGCGTTCGGTGCGACTGATGCCGGTGTCGAGCAGTTGCATCAATTGTTTGACAATAGAGGCTGTTCGGTCGCTGTGAATTTCGGTGGCTTCACGTTGAGCGTGAGGTTCGAAGATGTCATATATCATTGTCAGACAGAGACTCCCCATCAGCTCGCGGTAAAACAACAGGTGGCGGTCATCGAGGCGGTCGCGGAGACGATGGAGGTCGGAAAGCAGAATAGCAGCTTGCTCATCGGTGAGTTTGATGACGGGGTCTTGGTTGAGCGAGATGCTTCCTCCAATGCTGTAGTTGTTCGACGGCAGCAAACTCGCAAGGAATTTGTTGTCGGCGGCGAACCACTCTACCTTCATATCGGGATAGGCTACAAGACTCTTTGCGCGACTTGGATTTGGCATCACCACCAAATCGTTTTTCACTAAGTGGTAGCATTGTTCGTTGAACACAAAACTGCCTTCACCTTCTTTACATAGCAAATGCATACAAGTGTGACTCAATTTTGGGTCATTCATCCCGAAGAAATCTGTAGCGTACTGAAAATCAATTTTCATGGTGCAAAATTACAAATTATTTCTTTTCTCTTTCACCCATCCCATTGACTTCGCTTTGATGGCTTGTTTTTTTTGTAATTTTGCAGCCCTTAAAACACGGATTATTTTCAGAGATTGCCATAAGTAATAAGATCAGTTATGAAAGTTGGACTTTTTATTGATACATGGTACCCCATGGTGGACGGGGTGATCAAAGTGGTGGACAATTACGCCCGTCGATTGGTGCAATATTGCGAAGTGGTGGTGTTTTGCCCGGAGACCAAAGGATTTGATGGCAAGGAAGATGCAAAGTTGCCGTACCAAGTTATACGATGCTCATCGCTGCCGCTCATCACAAGCGATTACGAATTTCCTACGCCCGCTTTAGACCCTCGATTCGAAGCGCAGCTACTCAAGAGCGATATCGACATCGTCCATATCCATTCTCCCTTTACGGTAGGTATGTCGGGAGTCCTGTATGCCAAAATACACAAGCTTCCCGTGGTTGCTACCCTACATTCGCAGTACAAGCAGGATTTTGAGAGGTCGCTCAAACTCAAGTTAGCCTCGAACATGGCGATGGATACCATTATGCGTGTGTTTAACGCTTGTGACGAATGCTGGGCTGTGAATGGGGACATCAAAAACCTCTATGTCCATGAATACGGTCTGACTGCTCCCTGCAAGGTGCGCCTTAACGCCACCGACCATCATCCTGTGTTGGATTCCGCTGCTGCCGCCCGTATTGTCAACGAGACATACGGCATCCCAGCCGACGCCACGGTTTTTCTTTTCGTAGGAAGAATCAATTACATCAAGAACATTGACTTCATCGTTCGGGCTTTAGCGAAAGCTAAGGCGATGGGTCTGCATAACTTCAGGATGCTGTTTGCCGGCAAAGGACAGGATGAGGAGAAACTCGCCGCTCTCGTGAAAGAACAGGGTCTGACCGAAGAAGTGGTCATGTGCGGTTTGACAGAAAAAGAGATGCTGGAGAATCTCTATTCCCGTGCCAAGCTATTCCTGTTCCCGTCGCTCTACGATGCCAACTCATTAGTACAGATTGAGGCAGCTTGTCAGGGTACGCCCACCGTGTTTTTGAAAGGTGCTCGTACAGCCGCTACTGTCACTCCTGGCGTCAATGGCTATGTTTGCTCGCCGGACGAGGACAGTTATGCACGGATGATCATGGATATCATGGCCGACCCAGAGACATACGAACGTATTTCCACTGCCGCCCGCCGTGACCTTTACCTCAACTGGGATGATGTTGTACGAGACGTTTACGCAGACTATAACACATTCATCGAGGTTAGGCGAATAAATAGTTGAATTTGTGAAAATAATGATGATTTTTGTGAAACTTTTATCTCGGTAAGTCGCTGTATTTTTGCATCGTAATTTCAAACCTGATAACGATGCAAGAACAAAGAGTTGATCCCAGGCTGACCACAGCCGAAGAACATGCAGAAGGCGTGCGCCAAGCGCAAGTCCTTTTCAAACTGAATCACACGATGCCATACACCGATGAGTACAACGCCCTTGTGCGTGAGCTCTTCGGCGACAACCTCGGCGAAGGCGGTTGGGTGATGCCCGGCCTCACTGGCGTCTGCTTCGACCGTGTCCACATCGGGAAGAACGTGATGATTATGAACAACTGCCTGATGATGGCTCGCGGCGGCATCACCATCGACGATGGTGCTATGATTGCTGCTAATGCCCAACTCATCTCCAACAACCACGACCTATATGACCGACAGATCCTCCTCTGCAAGCCCGTCCACATCTGCGAAAACGCTTGGATTGGTGCTGGTGC
>JAEEII010000188.1 GCA_016281295.1 Bacteroidales bacterium | reverse complement strand
CGCTTACGCTGATGAGACGGTTGTCAACGTCAGCACGCTGAGCGCAGGTAGCTACCTGTTCCGTATCAACACCGCCAACGGTGTCACCACGAAGAGCGTCATCATCGCAAGATAATCGATGCTTTCCGTGACAACGGAAATAATGAAAAAACGGCTCCGAATTTTCGGAGCCGTTTTTTTTTTCCTTAAATGTATTTTTGATATATAAAATCATTATATTTGCGGTCAAATGTTTTTGTTGATAACTTGCGTTTTCTATATACCGATGTAAAATATTAAAACGAAATGCTATATTAACATTATTATTAACTAAATTTATAATGCTATGAAAAACAGGTTTTTATTCCTATTTCTGCTGTTCCTATTCAGTGTAGGAACGGCGGTAGCACAAACACCTGCTAATCATTGGTCCCTGTCATCACATCCCGGCACATGGGATGCCTTGAACATGACAGCCAAGATGGTTATACAGGTGGATGGGGAGGAATTATCCGACCCAAACATCGAGATGGCAGCCTTCATTGGCGAAACCTTGATGTCGAATGGCGAACGGCCCATCTTGTATGAGCCAACTGGCCGTTATGTGTATTACATGACCATGAACGGCTTCGCAACTCCTTCTGCTAGCAACCGTCACAACCGGTTGACATTCAAGCTTTATGACCATTCTACTGACACAGAATTAGACTACACCTGTCCGTTGGAAGTGATTTATTCCACGAACTGGGATTTGGGTTCTGTGAATTATCCTGTGGTCGTTTCTTTCTTTAGCGGAGACTATCCGACCGAATGGAGAAAGGTTGATGCCGCTGATCTTCAGAACGGTGATATGGTGCTGCTCACTACCAAAAATGGTTCTGATGCCGACTATATCATGAGCCGTCAGAAAGGTAATATCGGTGGCGTTTATGATTTTGAGCGCGATCCTGACGATGCGGATGTGATTACCTTCGCTGAGCCTACCTCCGCCTCTCGTTGGTACAATAATGCGCCCCAGAAACTTATGGTTTATCGAGACAGTATTGCCTATGCGAATAATGCCTACTCATTCTTCGCCCACTCTGGCTATGTTATCTCTCCTTTAGTGGAAGAGGGAGATGAGTTGGATTATAATGATCTTGCCATCTGGCCCAGCTTGGTTCAAGAGCTGAACAAGGCCAAGACTCCAGAATGGACTGCCTATTGGCAACTGCTTACCAATGGTGAGGGTCAAACTAACATCACCGCAATGGGTGAAAATCCTTATAACACCATGCAGTTCAAACCTGATGAAGAGATTTTTGCATGGTTTACTGATGCTTCTTTTGAGGATGTCGAACTCTATCGTTTGAATGTGATTCTTCCCGTGGAAGGCCTCACGCTTACGGTGAACATTGATCCTCAAGATGCTGGTACCGTTACCATCTCCCCTGAAAAGGAACTTTACGATCCAGGCGATGAGGTCACTTTGACTGCTGAGCCTGCTGCCAACTATAGCTTCATCGGTTGGTATGTTGATGGCGAAATGGTTTCTGAGGATGATGTCTATACCATTGTCATGAACGACAATGTTGAAATCACTGCCATGTTCGAGAGCGCTCAACCGACCATGTATACTGTGACCCTTGAGATTATTCCTGAAGGTGGTGGTACGGTGGACGGCCTTGAGGTCGGTGAGAATCAGCTTGCCTACGGCACTGATGTTAGCTTGTTCGCTAATCCTGCTCTAGGCTATGACTTCCTTAATATAACTGTGACCTATCCTGGCTCTAACGATGACCCGGAGGTTTCCGAAGATCCTGCGTTGTTCTTCTCTGTTGAGAGAGATGTCAACATCACAGTAAACTTCCAAGCACGGACCTATGTGGTGGCCACGTCGGCCTCTCCCGTTGAGGGTGGTAGTGTCGAGCTTTCCGAAGGAGGAGAGTTGTACTTAGGTGATGAGGTCACCGTGACCGCTATCCCCAATGATGGCTGGGACTTCTTGAACTGGACCATTGATGGCGAGACCGTTGAAGGTGATGCCGAGTACCTGTTGGAAGTGACTGGCGACATGGAAGTCGTCGCTAACTTCGAGCAACACGCATTTTCGATTAGCGTCATTATGGATCCTGAAGAAGCTGGTTATGCAGGTGAGGAGTATGCTAACCCGTTCCTAGGCGAGCTACTCACACTTTGGTCCGCCGCAAATGAAGGCTGGGAGTTCGACTATTGGGAGATCAATGGTGAAACGAATGAAGAATGGGAACAGAATACTAACGTTGAGATCACCGGAGATATGGAGATTGTTTGTCACTTCAAACAGCACTCCTACGAGTTCGTTGTCAACACGAATCCTGAAGGTGTTGGCAATGTCGACTTCGAAGAAAGTGACTTCTACCTCGGAGATCAAATCCAGGTGACAGCTACTGCCATCGAAGGCTGGGATTTCGTCAACTGGACCATCAATGGCGAAACCGTTGAAGGTGATGCCGAATACACCGTTGAAGTGACCGGCGACATGGAAGTCGTCGCTAATTTTGCTCAGCACTCTTTCGAGTTCAACGCTAACGTGTATCCCGAAGAAGCTGGTGAAATCGAGTTTGAAGAAGGTAATAATTACTTAGGTGATCCAATCTGGATGAACGCTACTCCCAACGATGGTTGGGACTTCGCATACTGGATCATCAATGGCGAAACCGTTGTAGGCCCTGGTCCCGACTACACCATTGAAGTGACTGGCGACATGGAAGTCATCGCCTGCTTCCAGCAGCACTCTTACGAGTTCACCCTTAGCGTTGACCCTGAAGGTGCTGGTGAAATCGTGCTTGAAGAAGGTAACTATTACTTGGGCGATCAAGTTGCGTTGTCCGTTACCGCTAACGAAGGCTGGGATTTCCTGAACTGGACCATCAATGACGAGATGGTTGAAGGTGAACAAATCACAGTGGAGGTGACTGGTGACATGAATGTCGTTGCCAACTTCCAACAGCACTCCTACGAGTTCACCCTTAGCGTTGAACCTGAAGGTGCCGGTAATATCGAGCTTGAAGTAGGTAACTATTACTTGGGCGATCAAGTTGCGTTGTCCGTTACCGCTAACGAAGGCTGGGATTTCGTGAACTGGACCATCAATGACGAGATGGTTGAAGGTGAACAAATCACAGTGGAAGTGACCGGTGACATGAATGTCGTGGCTAACTTCCAGGAGCACTGGTACACCAT
>JAEEII010000187.1 GCA_016281295.1 Bacteroidales bacterium | reverse complement strand
ATGCCCATGTTTTGGGTGATCTCGACAGCGTTGGTACTCCAAGGCGTAATCATCTCACGACGAGGACCGATGAAATGGCCTTTCACCGTGTCTTTTTCGATCTTTTCGGCATTGCCGAAAAGCCAAGTGAGTTTGGAAATGGTTTCCCCTGAAAGCTCGGATTTGGAATCAACTGCGATAACCTTCTGATTATCAGATTGGAAAAAGCATATCATAAGCGCAAGGTTTTATTCATAAAACAATGCCGCAAAGGTAGGGTTTTTATTTGAAAAAATCTCTTTTGAATCAGCATGAAACAACAAAAAAAATCCCCGTCTCGCCATCGAAACAGAGATTCTTTTGTTTTTTCAACGAGTTAAGCCTTACCGCACCACGACTTTCGCCATCACTTCCTCGCCCCCGTTCTTAGCCTTCAGGAAATACATACCCTTCGGGCATTGGCCGAGGTCGATGGCTGATTGTCCTTCGTAACGGTTCTCGTAGACCTTACGGCCCGTGATGTCATAGACCTCCACGTCCCACTGGCCTTCGCCGAGGTTGAGGTTGAAAGAACCTTTGGAGGGGTTGGGATAAACAGCATCCGTCACCGTTTCCATGTCGAGGACATTGGCCAACGAAGCCTCAAACATCACCGCCTGATAGACTTCCTTGTTACCAGTGTAATCCTGTACCCAAGCCACCAGTTGGCAATCCTCGAGAGGATAGTTGATTTCAAACTTCTCCTCGAAATCCATCACCGGGCCTGCGAAAGGTGTTCCCTCGTGCGTCGGAATCATGTCGCGCACGTTCCAGTTGACGTACTCACCGCCACCCCATGAATAAGGGATATGACTTTGGGTGAGGACAACGAACAGTCGCACGTCGCTACCATTGCAATCGCCCACTTGCTCCACATGGCATTTCACGGTATACAAATTGTCACCGTTAGCATCCAGTTCCATGGCAATGGTGAACGGACTCGTCTTGGCTATTTCCTGCTCATAGTACGGTTGATAATACATGTAATTCATTCCTGGGGAACCGCCAGGAAGGCTGATGGAACCGTCCATAAACAGCGTGGGATAGCCCATGGCATCGTAATAAGCCACACGAGCGCCCACTTCATCATTAGTCAATTCAGGCACGGAATAGGAAGGAGCCTGATAGCATACCGGAGCGATAAGAAGACCATCGGCCAACATCTCTTCGATGGCCTCGTCGGCAGCTGGGCAGTTGCCACAGTGCACGCCAGTCATCAGTTCGAAAAGCACGCATTCGCGCGCCACGTTTTTGGGTTGAGCCATCATCGTAGGCATTACCAACATGACGGCCAGGAAAAAGAATAGGTTTTTCTTCATATTACAATGGTTTTGTTGAACAACTTAATTATAGGTGCAAATATAGGTGCAAAAAGACGAGGGAAAATAACGGCGGGAGGAGGAAAAAATTTGCGGGTTACAATTCTCCGGCCATATAAAGCGGCAGATAAACCACGCCGTCTTCAACTTTGACATCGGAGGAGTGATGCACATATGAAGTGAATAGTTGCTGCGCGTATTTGTTGCGGAATTATTTCAAGCATCTGTAGGACTAAAACTTTTCTCCTCAGCCCGTTATTTTCTTCCCTACCTTTGCACCCAACAACATAAACAGCCAAACTTAATGCCGTCTGCACCCATTGCCTCCACCGAAAAACGCGTCGAAGCCTTCAACGCCCTTGTGTTGCGCCACAAGGCGATGATTTGGCATGTGTGCTCCGACTACAGCCTCGGAAGGGTATGGAACACAGAAGACTGCATGCAAGAGGTGATGGTCAATCTGTGGCGCGACTTCGACAAGTTCGAGGGTCGCAGCGCGGAGAAGACCTGGGTGTGGCGCGTGGCCACCAACACGATGCTCATGCTGCGCCGAAAAGACATCAGAAGCCCGCAGACCGAAACGATGGACCCAACCAACGAAGGCCTTGCAGGGGCAGCACTGCAGGACGACAACTACCAGCAGCTGCTGCAACTCATCGACGCACTACCCGAAGAAAACAGCGTCGCCATCCGCGCCTTCCTCGACGGCTTCTCCTACAAGGAAATCGCCGACATGACTCACAGCACTGTGGGCGCCGTGGCCATGCGCATCGCACGCACCAAACGTCGGCTCAAGCGGATGTACGAAGCAGAAAACACCTTATAGTTTATGAACGAACAACCATCATATAGAACAATGAACGCAAACCAAAATCGCGACGATTTCCGACAGCTTTGGGAACGACGCAAACAGACGTGGCAAAATGAAAACGATATGAACGTGCCCGACGACACCACCGTTCTGAAAATGGCCGAACTCGCCCGCCAAGTTTCACCTGCTCGCGATGAAAACATCGTTCCTATCAGCCTCGGACGACGCGGCCGCTGGATCCCCTATGCCGCTGCAGCCAGCGTGCTCATCGGTGTCGGTGTCATCGGTCTGACCTACCAAAGCGAAATGCCCAATCAGCCACAACTGCTTAAAGCCCAAAAGATAAACATCAACGGACAGAACGTGCGTTTCCTGTGCAACAACGGTTGCTCGGCGCAAGACATACTGGTCTCGGCCAACGACATCATCAAAAAATAACCAGCCATGAAGAAAACCATCACATATCTTTTGCTGCTCCTCTTGACGGCGATGGTGGCCTGTCGCGACAACGAAAGCGGACAGGAAATGACAAGCCCGTACGATACAAATGCCGCGCTCAAACTATATTGCCAATATGCCGACAACGAGAACCTGACCGTGGCTTATCTCGGCGACTTTGAAATCAACGGCAACCCTATCGACGCTGTCATGATCCAAGCCGACAACGACCTCGACTGGCAAGAGCTGAGCAAAGACTTCGACCTATTTACAAAAATTGATTCATGCGTCGAACAAAACAACATATCCATGTGCCCCAACCGCGACGAACTTATCTCCTTAGGCATTGGCATCGAGACCGACTTCCTGCAAGTACTCGGACTCGACAGCACTATCACACGCGACCAAATCACCGAAGAACACATCAATACATTCTCGAAGTACTTGTCCCTACAAATCAAGGACATCCTCAATAACTTCCAGGACTCCGACACCCTCATCCATGATGCCACCATCATCATTGGCGACGACCCTGTGACCCCTGCCAGCAACATGTCCATCGACGAATATATCAACACCGTGGCCGAAGTCCTCACCCAAAGCATCTTCGACGAATTCTTCACCAATCAAGACAGCCTCAACCTCGCCCCCGACCCCATACCTGAAAACAACAAATTGCTCGACGACGCCAAAAGTCACGGCCACAGCGGCTACGTTACCGCAGCCGACTACAAGAACCGCACCATGTGGCTCTTCTTCTATGATGACCAAGAGGAATGCAACGTCATCCTCACTCACATCAAAAACGACATCATCGTTGCCAGCTATAATCAATAAAAGCCAAAGGAATCCTTTTAAAGCATTTTTATCATCCATTTCTTCTGTCAACAACCGGGATGCTGCTTCGCAAAACGAGAAGAAAAACCGCTCCCGTGAAGGGCGAAAGTCGCACGAGCGTGTTCTCCACCTCAGGCAACAACACCGTCAACAACGTTGGCGTTCCCACCCGCAATGGCAACACCCGCAGCCTGGATCACTACAACAGCAACCCAAAAACCAGGAAGGCAATCCACTAAGGGTTGCCACTCTTCTTTTTTGTTTTTTTTCACTACTATGTTATTTTCCCACGAATCCAAGCAACTAAACAAATCATGAAGAAAAGCAAACTAGATTCAAACAAAACATCTTTATCAACAATTAAACCAAAAGCACTATGAAGAAAAATGTATTCTCATTGATGTTGTTGTGCTGCTTCGCCTTCGTGGGCGTGGCTAAGGCACAGGAAGGAATCAAAGTGACGGTCAACACTGACGTCAACGCAACGATTTCAGACCTGAGAGCTCCTGTCGTACTGACCTATGCTCCCGAACCCATTACACCTGCCGGCTTCCTCTCCATCGGCATGGCCTTCCACTGGGGCTACATGTTCCCCGCTGAAATGATTGCCGAATACGACGGCAAGTATTTAACCCAGGTCGCCTACGTGGACTACACCAACTCCGCAGGCGAATACGAAGTGCACATCTGGCAAGGTGGCGACACGGCTCCCGCGACTGAAATCACTCGTCAAGCCTTCACAATCACAGGCACACTCAATAACATTGTCCCGCTTTATCTCGACCAACCTGTACTCATCGATGGATCACAGAACCTATGGGTGACCTTCTATCAAGACGGATCGGTGCAACAAGCCGCTTGCGTCATCACCGACATGGGCGACCCAAACAGTCGCTGGATTGGTGTTGATGGCTACGGCTGGATGGATATGGCTACGGTGCAAGGCGGTGCTGGCTACAGCTTTGCATTATGGGCCATCGCCGACGACTACGATGCCATTGGCGAGTTCGACAGCAACGTGGCCGTGTATCCCAACCCCACCACGAACAACGTGAACGTAAGTGCCCCTGGCATGAACCACATCACTGTGTTCGATGCCATGGGCCAAATGGTGATGGACATGCCCGTCAGCAACGACAGTCAGGTTTTGGACATGAGCCAATACCAAGCGGGTGTCTACATGGTGCGCGTGGCCTCTGAGAAGGGCATCAGCACCAAACGCGTGACCGTGATGTAATTTTTATGGCTAATGACAAAGAAAGGCGACCGCGAGGCCGCCTTTCTTGTTTTCAATACCCTTCTTCGGATTGCTCTTCGCCGCCACCGTCGT
>JAEEII010000186.1 GCA_016281295.1 Bacteroidales bacterium | reverse complement strand
GGCATATGCTGACGACGGGCGTCCAGCACCATGGGAAGCACCCCGTTTACTTCTCTGATTGCTCCCTCAAGGGAAA
Source organism: Bacteroidales bacterium (assembly GCA_016281295.1). The sequence goes on along the minus strand of JAEEII010000186.1, from coordinate 3,571 downwards.
GTTCCCCGACAAACACCTTGTCCTGAACTTTATCCTGAGGCAGCACTCCAAGAGAGACCAGAATCCCGATGGCAATGGGCAGGTCCAGCCCGCTGCCGTCCTTTCGCAAATTGGCCGGCGCCAGGTTGACCGTGATCCGGTTCTGTGGAAAGGGAAAGCCTGAATTTTTCAGCGCCGTCCGCACCCGTTCCCGTGATTCACGAATCGCCATGTCCGGCAGCCCCACGATTTCGAAGGCAGGCAGGCCCCGTTCGATATCCACCTCCACGATCACCCCCGCACCGTTTAAACCTACGGGCGTTTCACCTAATACTCTTGCGTACAAATAGCATCACTCTCCTTGATTACGTACTATTCTTCTTTCAAACTCCCTGTTATGATTTCGGTCTCTTCTGCTTAAGACCCGACGGATGCGCTATTACAAAACAAAACTCAAAAACAGCTCTGCAGCCAGCGGATTTTCGCCGTTTTACCCACGACCCACACTTCAATTACATCAAAGCAGAGGTCTGAATAGTACTGTTCCTGCTCCTGCAGCCAGACCAGCGCGGTTTTGCGTAATTTCTGCTGTTTTGTATAGGTGACTGCAGCGCCCGGAGTACCGTACTCTGATCCGGTCCGGGTCTTCACTTCGCCATTGACTCCAATTCTGATACGGTATAACGATAGCACTTTTATTTTTCCAAAAATGCACCCCCGGGGGTGCATTTGCACCCCATCTGCCGAAATCCAGAATTGGAGCAGTTTTCCGAAAGCGGAGACAAAAAAGTGCGTCCTGCTCAATGACGGGCAGAACGCACTTATTGATTCTATTAACATTTACTATAAACAACCGAGCAGAGCAAATACATACAGAACAACAATACCCAAATCAAAGCAATGACATTTCCGCTTAACCCATACCAGGCCATTACTAAACTGCCAATCACAAACAACTTAAGTATTGCAAACCTTCCTATACCGTCTTTCAGACACCAGGAAGAAAACATCAGTATCACACATACCGTTGCTATCACGCTGAACGGACTGAACGCCAATGCTATCATACAAATCACCTTCCTTGCAAAACGATTATAGCATACATTCCAGCGTCCTTTTGTGTCATTTTTGTAATAACTTGTAGGTATTTATCATTCAATACTTTTGCAACTTTAACTACTTTTAAAAAATGTAAGAGAGAAATTGCGTCCTTATCGAAGGATTTGCTTTTCAGCCCAACTTGTTTACATCAAGAACAGGGTTTTATGCGTTCTTCGTTATTTTAATTTTAGCCAAGTACCTTCTTTTTTGATTCGCTGCTCCTGACGCTCCGTCTCCTCCTGCATGAATTTACTCATGGCATCTTTTATACTAAAATTACCTCCCTTCTTCCCCTCCTTGCTCAGGGTGGCCCTCACTATGACATTTTGCTTTATGGGCTTGGTGGAAGTTACCAGCACAATATATAAATTGCCATTTAGTGACTGCTCTTTGAAATTTTCGATTACGTTTCCATTGATTATTTCTGTATTCTTGCCTTTTATCTTGAGAATCTGCAACCGGCATCCCCCGGATGCCACCAGCTTCAGCTGGCATTTATTCGGTAACTCTTTGGCAAGATTTTCTGACGATTGATATACCTTGGTCACCAGAGAGACTACATGCCCACCGTAACCTTCAAGCTCAAAGGGCTGACTGGTAAATGCTATAGAAATTGGACGTGAATTCTTTTCATTCTTGTCTATTATTTCTTTGGCTTGTTTATCCAGTTCCATCCTGATTGTACTTAAATAAACATCTTCTTTCATGTCTGCACTGGCCTTTTGGGCTTGATTGTAGTATTTTATAGGGGGTAAATGGCCTAAACCCTTGATTACTTCCAAATAGAATTTTGCGGAAAAATCAGCCTCCGTTGAGACTGTTTTTTTCATGTACTCTTTAAACTTACTATAGTCTTCACTCCAGTGTTCATAGCAATCCTTAATCCAGGCATCGCCGCCCAGTCTGCTGCTCATAAAATCAATCAGCAGGCCCCGCGCATATCCTTCCTCTTTACTGCTTCCTTCAGGAATCAGCCCCTGCCACAGACTCCAAAAATTTTCCATCCCATTCTCGCTGACTTCCTTGGTAACCAGCTTTTCAAAATGCGTTCCCGTCGCTTCATCAAACCAGTTACTTTTCTTGGTATCATTTAAAAAGGCATACGTACCAATATAAGTTTGCTGTACCGCATGAAAAAATTCGTGATAAATCGTGGTCCTCGTCTTTTTTCTCCAATCACCCTCATAGCGGTCCTTATTCTCAGGGCCAAATATTCTGTCTTGCCTGAGCTCCATGTTGCCGGTCAACGGGTCCCAGCCGCCTTCATTCTCGGTACAAGTAATATAAACATCGATTGGTGTGTAAGTATCCACACGATCCTTGTAGCCATGCGTTTTGTAGTAATTGTAAGCCTCTTCCAGGTCGTTTAGCAGTTTTTTGGCATCATCATCTGTGATATGAAAAGGTTTAAAATCTTCGGGATTAAATTTCGCAGCTAATTTATCAACTAAATCGGTGCGTTGTGGATCGTTGTACCACAGCCGGAAATGACCTTTAGAATTTTTAAAGCCTTTGCCGAACAACACTTCGGGATACTTACCGTTTTGTTTGTAAAAGGCCCCTACATACACCGTAAACTCACCCATATCCGGGTTCTTTTCCTCCGGTTTTGCAGATGCCTTACATTTACGCAGACCTTTCCCCAAGATAGCCGGATCAAAGGTGGCCACAACTTTTCCATCCTTTACATTGGTATTAAAGTAGCTATAAAGCCGTGTTGTTTTTCCGTTCGCCAGACCGTATTCCCGCCCTACCCCGAGCTTGATGTACAACCCAGTGCCGGTGGTCGGCTTAAAGTCCTTCGGCGCTGGTACCGATACCGTGACCTTGCCCTTGCAGCTTTTGTCAAACTTCATGACATACAGGTCGCCAATCAGTCCGTTTTGTACTTCTTCTTTCTTATCTTTTACGGTAGCCAACGTGGCCGCGCCGTTCTTCAGGTTCGTCTGTTTAAAGTCCAACGCAATGTCGTTCAGCGCCAGCATGCCGTTTTCCAGTTTGGACGATGAAGAGCGCAAAAAGCCGGGTTTCCAGAACCCGGTAATACCAACAACCAACAAAATCACAGCTGCAGCAGCTGCCATCAGCATCTTGCTCGAGCCGAATCCTTGCAACAGGGAAGATACGCTACGCCCCTGCCGTTTGGCCTGTACTGATTCCCTGACATTCGGCCCGGGCTGCGGTTGTGGTTGCGCCCATCTTTGCTGCTGGTGATATTCCCTTCCTTGCTGTTGCTGAGGTGTCCACCCTTGTTGCTGGTTTTGTGCCGGGTTCCAATCCTGTTGCCTGTTTTCCGGTACTGCCGGCTCAGTCGCAGCAGGTGCATACCCCGTTCCCTGCTGCAGGTTTTGCCCGCAATTCCCGCAGAACACCACATCGGGAGCCAGCGGTTCCCCGCACCTGGGACAAACGGGCGGCACAGGCGCGGCACTCGCTTTTGCCAGTGACTTACCGCAGTTTTCACAGAATTTCGCGTTTTCTTTTACGGGTT
>JAEEII010000185.1 GCA_016281295.1 Bacteroidales bacterium | reverse complement strand
TGAGCAGTTCCAGTCGGCGTTGCCTTTGCCGATGCAGATGAGCGAGCCGTCGCGCATGTTGAGCGGAATGATGCACCGTTCGCCAGCTTTGGCAGAGATGGCACCTTTTCGGATCAGGTTGTCGTCACTGATATAGTTGTGTACGCTTTCAAAAGCACCGTCAGCAACTCCGCAAGTGGAATGGTTTTCCTCAAGGAAGTCTGTGATTAGGTCGGCAATCAGTCTGCGGTTGAGGCGCGCCCAACGCTGGCAAAGCCGCATGTCGTGCAGGTACTCGTTGCGCGGCTCGCCCTCCAGATAACAGAGGTCGGGCGGCACGGGTGGGGACTGCATCTTGAAATCGGAGTGCAGTTTGGCAATGACGGCCTGTATCTCTTTTCTCCTGCCCTGGCTTTTATATTCCTCGATGATTCGTTTCTGTTGTTCCATCACCTTGTCCCACCCCGAAAGCAGTTTCCGTGCCTCCTTTTGGTACAGGTCGGCCACCTGTTTGCCCAAGTTGCGGCTTCCCGTGTGAATCACTAAATACCATTTCCCCTGTTCATCGCGGTCGAGTTCAATGAAATGGTTGCCACCGCCCAAGGAGCCGATGGACTTGTCCAAGCGTTTGCTCTCCTTGAGAAGCCTGTAGCAATACATCTCACGAATAATGGCTTTGGCCTCGGAATAGACCTCCATATACTTTTGGGGCAGCGGCAGATATTGGTCACTGCGGAAGTCGCGCCCCGACGGTATAGCCTTCAGAATGAATGTGTTGAGTGCGTGGAAATCAATTGATTCCGGCACATCAAGCGGTTGCACGAGGATGCCGCAGCCGATGTCAACGCCCACAATGTTGGGGATCACCTTGTCGCCCAGGTTGCCCGTGAAGCCGATCACGCAGCCTGCGCCGGCATGCACATCAGGCATAATACGGATTTTGCAGTCGGCAAACACCTTGACGGAAAGCAGCCGCTGAATTTGTTCAAGCGCTAACTCCTCTATGTTGTCCGTGAAGATTTTAGCGTCGTGATTTGGAATGGTTTTCATTTTTGAATAGGAATTTGTGCAAAGATAACAATTGTTTGATAATGTTGAGCCGGCAAAGATACCCATCTTTTCCATCTGTTCCCCGTGCACGATGCAACATTCCGCAAGACGCGAAGCGTCTGGCGGAATCTCCGTCTCGCAAGGACGCGGAACAGCATAATATGGAATCCTGATTGCACGATTGCGAAACCTACCTCCAATCATCCACCTCTGCCTCCAAATCCAGATAATCCCCTAACGTCTTATCGGTCGGGATGAATTCGTTTTCGTTGGCTTCAACCATCGAGGCAAGGAGGTCGCGCATGATGTTGGTCCCCGACTCGCCGGTCTCGGTTGTGAAGCAATCTGTCGGATTATTAAGGACAATGAAGGAATACCAAGACCACATCCGTCCAAACATTGTCCTCACGGCAAACCATAGCGCGAACATGCCGCGGGTAATTTCGTCTGGGGCGATGGGGAGACCAAACTCCTCCTTGATTAGCTCATCCAGTGGCGTGTCGCATCGGAGGAAAGGCACCGCTTTGATTTCTTGATCCATCATGATAGAGAGACACCGCTCAAATAGGTAATGCTTGTTCTGGCTCATTCGCACACTTACGTTCACATACACACCATCTTCGTCCTTTTCGCAACGCAACAGCATCTCAATCACAAAAGTCATTCTTGAGAACTCATACCGAGGAGCGTCCGGGTTGGGGTTGACAAATGTCCAAAAAGATTCAAGCAGAAGTCGTTCTTCCATTCTGATCCACTCCTCTGCGATTTTATTCTTGTAAACAAGGGCCGTGCAGCTGCAGTTGTTCTCGTGCAGCAGTAAGGCCTTGATGAGTTTCAGGTCGTTGATGAAGTCGGCTGCGGAAGATTTGGTTTCGTCCAGAATGTCCATTCCTTTTGCAATTTAATTAAAGGCGGGAATTCGATCCCGCCCTTCGTTCTACTTCTTCGGCACGAACACGTAGGTTTTGTTGCCTATCGCTTTTGCGGTGCCGCCCATCTTGTGCGCGGCGTTCATCAGTTCGCCGGACGAGGAGTACGTCTGGCTCATGCCGTTCGGGAAATTTAAGGTGTACATCATCAAAACCCTGGTACGTGTCGGGCGCAACTGTTGGTGATTGAATGATGCGGCAAAGATAAAACAAGGGTGTGCCGGTTTGTGGCACACCCTTGTGATTTGTTCAGATACTGTGTAAAACAGCTAAAGTAAGTCACTTAGTCTTAAGTTGGCTGTTTCAACCCATAAATCGTGTTTAACCTTCTCACAAAGCTCCAGTATCTCTATGTGATATCCCTTTTCCGCGAGATATTCTTACACACAATAATCTTAACGATTTATTTTTCCCCTGACTGGGTGGAAAGCGCAGCTAGCTCTTTTAATAATTCATCAACAAAGGCAAACATACCTTTTTCATTTGTGAAATCGAAATATTTAAAAGTATCTGACTCTTTTCTTTCGGAATCATTCAAACAACTAATACTACCGACTAGTTTTTGAAAACCAGACACATTAGATCGCTCTCTGCTTCCACATTCCCAAAAGCGAACGATATATCCCGACTCTGAACAGGTTATGTCTATTTTTACACAAACTTCACAAATAAAATCCTCACCAAAGTAAGCGGTAATATTCCCGTAATTACGTATTCTAGAGAATGGAGCACATCTACCTTCATACTTTTTTATAATCCGATTAACCATATAAAGTGGTAATTCATTCATCATATTTCTAATAGATTGTGCCAATTTGAAGTTTTCAGATTTCATTAGTTCATTATAGAACTTTTCCATAATAATAGTATCCATAAAACTATAATTTAAATATTTGATTAATTCTGAATATTGACGTAGTGTTGAAATTACATCTATTTGGTCAGCTAAAAGAGTAACCGGTTCTACCCAATCCGATACTAAATTGACTTTTGTTTTATCACAATACGCTGGAATAATTTTTAATATAGAATCATTGACATGCAACTTGTCCAATTCTGTCCAGTCTGACTTGTCCGGCTTTTTTGTCACATCCAGTGGAATATATACGATTGCATCTATAGTATACCCCAAGTTATCTGTTACATAATCATAATACCTGGGCAATTGTCGTTGCATGTCAGGAGCGTCATGAATTTTGTTCTCTATTACAATTGCCTTCCGTGATGATTGTGAAAAGACTAATATATCGACCTTCCCTTGTTCTCTAATCGCATTTGCATCAAAATAATCGGACACGGATATGTTTGTTCCACATTTATTTATCATCCTTATAAATGCTGAGAGGAACATACTACCACATTTATGCTTTTCTTTCGGATTTAAAAAATAGCAAAGTAAATCAGAATGAAAATTCTCTCTATAATATAAATCAGAGATTATTCTGAAGACATTATGATTTTCAATTTCGTTACATCGTTTTGATTCATCATATTCTTGACAGATGACCTTCTCCGATGCAATAAATTGAGAAACCATTTCTATGTGTTTGTCAATAATGTTGTGCCAGTTTTTAATCAGAACAAATTGTGATATTATGTTTTCCATTTTCAATAATTTCACGATGTAAAAAACAAATTTTCCCCCTACAACTCAAAATCCTCTTCATTTAATCCATCGGTGAACATTGATCTTCTTTCTGCTTCTGGGTCAGGAAAATCAAAATGATCCTTTGTTTGTTGAATCATACGCTTTGTCTTTTTGTATGTTTCAAGTAGGTCCTTCTGCATTTTTGTTAGTTGAATAGCGTATTCCAAATCATGCTCTATCCAATCAGACTGAATATCAACTTTCATTTCATAGAGAATTCCATTTACTGCCCATATAGCTTCCTCTTGTGTGGCATCACTATCCATCAAGTCTTCCAATTTCTTTTGGATTTCCAATAATTGAGCTTTTGTCCTGTTCATTGTCTTAGTCTTTCGCCGCAAAAATACTGATTTTTTCAAAATAGACGCGTTAACATTTCATCATTCTTGATATCACTTCGTCCGCAAAACCTGCACCTCCATATCTTTTCCTGTTAGATCTCATAATAATATGTCAATATAATTTTGTTCTGTCATTTGGAGGTGCTTATGCAGGATGTTTTCTATTGCTTTCAAGGCAATGTCTGATATTGTACGACTGAATCCGGAGCAAATCAGGCACGGAATAGCTCTTGTGGGTGCAGAGGTCGTGGACGGCGTAGCAAACCACGATGTCTTTGAACTGCGGTATGTCCAAGCAACCTTCGGCCCAAGTGGTACCATCGTCAAGATTATCAGGCTCGGATTTTTCCCCGAGATTGGTAGTACAGGAACGGATTTCAATGTCCTCGGTCCATGCAAGGGCATCAAGCATCTGCGCAAAATTGGAGCCGTAGTCTCCATCATCATCAAAATGCACTACTTCGGCAGCTTCGTCCACATCCAGCCGACTTTCCACCTGTATAATTGTACCAGGATAGCAACTTTCAATGAAATTGACGCAGAGGAAGTCCATCAAGACATCGTGTCCATCGTACAATCTTTGGGTCAAATCCTGCAGGTGGTCGTTCACCTCGCGGAACCGCGCCACCTCTTTCTCCGTTACATACATACGGAACATCTTATTCATAATAACATGACGGTCGGAGAGCAAATCCTTCACCTGCTCTTTGAGCTCTTTGTGCCACATCCATCCATTCACATCCATAATGCCGAGTATCTTTTCCTCCACAAAATGTAGCGTAGCTTTCAGCTCAATCCATTCTTTGTTGTCTTTCAGTTCTTTATTCATAACTTTGTTGTTTTTCAACGCTGCAAAAATAAACCACCACTGCGCCGGTCCGTGGCACCGTAGAGACGCACGGCCGTGCGTCTCTACGCTTGGAAACCAATACTGCTCCTTATTGTGTGAGAATTACAAGATGAAAAAATGCACCAACTTGGTGCAGAATTTCCAGCAAACCTTATCTCTACGCCTGAAACCCAATACAACTTCCCTTTCCCCCGTTCCCGATCTTCTCGTGACGGCACAGCTCCTCGATTTCCGCCAATGTGGGTCTGGTGCCGTGTAGCACCTCCTCCATCACGACCTTGCGGACGATGTTGTCGATCTCGCCGCCGGAGAAGTCGAACTTCGTGGATAGCGCCCGGCAATCGTCGTCGGGGAGCCACTCCAGCTTGCTCTTCCAGATGCTCTGCTTGGCCTCCACCGTGGGCTGCCCGAACTCGACCTTGAACAGGAATCGGCGGGCGAAGGCGCTGTCGAGGTTGTCGGTGAGGTTGGTGGTGGCGATGAGGATGCCGTCTAACTTCTCCAT
>JAEEII010000184.1 GCA_016281295.1 Bacteroidales bacterium | reverse complement strand
TTTTTTTTCAAAAATTTTTCTCATCGCTGATTGACAGCGGGTTACAGACGGGAATTTTTCGCCCCGACGCGGCGGGAACGGCGAATCAGGCGGGTTTTTGTCGGCGAATTAAGCGAATTAAGCGAATTTTTGGACGGCGAAAGGAAGGGATGGCCGGCGAATTAAACGAATTATTTAGCCGAAAAAACTTTCCACTTTCCACTTTCCACTTTCAATTAATATAATAAGGTGTGCTGTTGCTGTGCTACCGCTCTCACCTTCCTGGATAAGTAAAGCTCCTAGTCGTATTTGAGTTGTTGAGGTAGATCAGTCCTCGTCCGGGCTGGAAGCTCCTCAGCGTGCCTTCCCACAGACCGTTTTCGGCGTTGTAGATGCTGTAGCCCGTCTGGCTCTTCACCTGGTCGCCATCGCCCGGAGTGAGGTTGGTGAAAGCCGCCTCGATGCTCATCTCCGTCAACGACAGGAAGCTGATCCAATTCCAGCCGGGATAAAGCTCGATCACCAGGCCGCTCGGGTCGAATCCCGGGCCGGGAGCCGACGAGGTGAACGCCAGCACGTAGGGGCTGCCCAGGGTGCCGTAGCCGTCGGCGACGAAGGTCACCGCCGCGGGAGAGTCGAGGTCGAGCTCCTGTCCCGTGCCGTGGTCGTAGAGCTTGAAGGTGAGCTCGTCGCCCAGCTCGCCGAAGACGGTCACCTGTACCACGTAACGCTGCGTGGGCGGGAAGAGGGTGGGCAGTTGGCTGCCGCGGCACTCATCGCCACAGAACACCCCCAACTCGAGATTGGTGGACTGCTGTTCCGTTCCGTCGATCTGGAGTACCGCCGTCATGTTCATGTTGTTCGCGTAGGGCGCGCTGACCGGAGTCCAATGGTTGGCGAGAAGCCAACCATTGGTAAGGACGAGGACAAGAAATAAAATATGTCTTTTCATGGTTATCTGTTATTATATAATAGGTGTTTGTTATTTGACGATAATTTTTCCATATTGGGTCTGGCCTTGTTCGCCCGTGACACGGACGATGTACACGCCAGGGACGGTTGGCGCGGTTACGGTTGGCGCGGCGCAAACACGGGTAACAACGGTGCGTCCCATCACGTCGACAACCTCGACGGTGGCGTTGCCGAACGATCCGGGCAAATGCACACGGAACGGCTGTCCTGCTGCTACAATACCGAAGCAACGGGCCTACCGATGGAAGGCAACGCCATCGAGTCGGTTTTCAAAGTGTATGTCACCGACATCGGCCTGCTGGTCACCATGCTTGGAGGCAGCACCCGAAACGATGTCATTCAAGGCAATCTTGGCGGCTTCAAGGGTGCCATCTACGAGAACTTAATGGCGGATACGCTTCACAAGAAAGAGCAGAACCTTTATTACTACCGTAAGGAGTCGGGCATGGAGTTGGACTTCCTAATCAACTACAAAAGAGAGTGCGTTCCCGTTGAGGTCAAAGCCAAAACGGCTAAAGCAAAGAGTATATCAACCGCACTGAAACATCCAGACAAGTATGATGTGTATCATGCGATTAAGTTTGGCGACTACAACATTGGCAGGGACGGCCTGTTGTTGACACTTCCCCACTACATGCAGTTTCTGCTGGATCTGGAACCCGAGGAAATCATCTTGGAGCCCATCGATGTGAATGCCGTGAACGCCTTGGCTAAGGAGTTTTTGAAGCAAGATTCGGACCGATAGATGTTCTTTGCTAGCGATAGCCATCGGTGGGTACGTCATTGTAAGCGGAACGGAGTGGAGCGTCTCCAAAGACACCAGAATACGGACACGCCTTTGAGCATCTTTCTTTTAGTTCTTAAAGGGAAAAGATCACACCGAACAAAAGAGGGTGTGAATAAAAAAGGCGATTCGTCACTGATAGACAAACGTCGTCGACCCTCCATTACGCAAATAGATATAGCCCTGACCAGGAATCAATGTCCTAAGCGTGCCTACCCACTCTTTTGCCACCGAGTCGTAAGTGCTGTTGGCACCCTGACCTTTGATCATGTCGCCATCACTGGGAATCAATTGCCTCAAAGCTTCTTCTATTGGGGTCTCCGTGGTGAGCATGCAGCTAATCCAGTTCCATCCCGAAATAAGGGTGATAGGCACCTCAATGGGAAGCCCTGTCGCTGTTGCCTTGAAGTCTAACACATAAGGATTTGAAAGAGTACCATAGCCCTCAGTGTTGAAGGCAAGCGACTCCGAAAGCTGCACCTCCACCTCTTCACCGTTGTCATGGTTGAAGAGCTTAAAGATGAGTTCATCACCCTCCTGACCGTAGATGGTAAGCCATAACAGATAACGATCGACATCGGGATAATACACAGGTTGCTGGCTGCCACGACATTCATCACCGCAGAACACGCCCACCTCAAGGGTAGTGGTACGCTGCTCCACCTCTTGAAGCTGAATAACGCCAATCAGCATAAAATGATCGGGATAGGAGGTTTGAGGGATCCAATGGTTGGTGGAATCAATCACAATCTCAAAGAAATTCGCGACATAATGATGATCTTCCGTCACCGTTAAGGCACAGACGGAAGCACTGGAGACCTCCTCACCGTCCTCCGTCCAATTAATAAAGGTATAACCTGTAGCGGCAGTGGCGGTCAGCGTGGCAGTTGAACCGAAAGTATAGATGCCGGCACCCGTCACCGTGCCGCCTTCAGCAGGATCAAGAGTGACGGTGATCTCATAGGTAGGCAACACATGCATGAAATTCAGCACATAGAGGTCAGAACCTGATCCTATAATGCCATTTGCCTCGAAGGTCAAGGTGGTGGCGCAAGTCAGGTCACATTCCTGGCCAAGCTCATGGTCATAGAGCCGGAAATCCAGCACATCGCCATCGTTGCCATATAACGTCATGAACAGGATATAACGGTCAAGCTGAGGAACATACATCGGCACCCCACTACCACGACATTCGTCGCCACAGAAGACGCCCACCTCAAGGTTCGCTGTAGCCTGCTCCACACTGTCGATCTGGATAACACCGATCAAAGTGGCAGTGTTTGCATACGAACCCATGCTGGGAGTCCAATGGCTGCTTACCTCCTCTGCAATGAAATGCGCTGTGAGGGTCCTATGTCCTGTAACGGTAAAAGTATAGGTTTCATTGGTGGAGACCTCCTCTCCGTTCTCAGTCCAGTTGACAAAGGTATAGCCCGTTGCGGCAGACGCAGTCAAGATAGCAGTGGAGCCATAGTCGTAGCTTCCCGCACCCATGACGGCTCCACCTTCCATCGGGTCGGAGGATACTACAATATAATAGGTGTTCAAGCTAAAGTGAGCGACCAGCGTCCTTGAGCACGACACAGTGAAGGAATATTCCGGATTGGTCGAGACCGTTGTGCCATCCTCAGTCCAACGAACGAAAGTATAGCCCGAGGCTGCGGTGGCAATCAACGTGGCAGTGACGCCATGGTCATAGGCTCCGGCACCCATGATGTTGCCCCCTGCATCTGGATTGGCAGAGGCAACAATTTCATAACTATTCAAACTAAAACAGGCAACAAGATTTCTGGATTCCATCACCGTGAAAGTATAGACAGGTTCGGTGGAGACCTCCTCGCCATCTTCCGTCCAATGCACAAAGGCATAGCCCGTGGAGGCAGTGGCAACCAAGGTGGCAGTAGTGCCATGGTCATAGGAACCCGCACCCGTCACAACACCTCCAGCAACAGGATCAACAGCAGCAGTGACCTCATAGTTATTTAGGCTGAAATGAGCCTCGAGTTCCCTGTCTTCCGTCACCACGAAGGAATAAACCAAATCAGCAGAGACCTCTTCGCCGTTCTCGGTCCAATGAATAAAGGTATAACCTGGGGCAGCGGTGGCAGTCAACGTTGCGGTAGTTCCATGGTCGAATGAGCCAGCCCCCGCTACAGTCCCTCCCTCCATAGGATCGGTCATGGCAGTGATTTCATAACTGTTCAAACTGAAATGAGCGACAAGAGTTCTGTCTTCTGTCACCGTAATAGTGTAAGCGGGATCGGCAGAGACCTCCACTCCGTTCTCCGTCCATTGAACAAAGGTATAACCCGTGGCGGCGGTAGCGATCAAAGTGACGGTAGTACCAGCGAGGTAGGATCCCGCCCCCGTAATTGCGCCTCCTTCAGAGGGATCAGCAGTGGCTTCGATAGCATAGAAAGAGGCATCATGCTCAAAATTCAACACATAAAGACCTGAACCCGATCCGATGATGCCGTTCGCCTCAAAGGTCAGCGTGTTGGTACAGATCAAGTTGGATTCCTGTCCGAGATCATGGTCGTAGAGGCGGAAACTTAACACATCGCCGTCGTTGCCATAAAGCGTCATGAACAGGATATAACGGTTCAACTGGGGAACAAACATCGGCATCCCACTGCCTCGACATTCGTCACCGCAGAAAGCTCCAACCTCAAAAGCCATCGAGGTCTGCTCCACGCCGTCAATCTGAATCACGCCTATCAAGGTGGCTGTGTTGGCATAAGCACCTGTATTAGGAATCCAATGACCACCTTCCTCCTCAGAGAGGAAGTTTGCAGTGAGAATCCTATGTCCCGTCACCGTGAAGGTATAGGCGGGATTCGTGGATACCACCTCCCCGTTTTCCGTCCAGTTGACAAAGGTATAACCCGTGGCTGCAGTAGCTATTATAACAGCTGTAGAGCCATAGTGGAAACTCCCTGCACCAGTGACAGCACCGCCTTCCATAGGATCGGCGGAAACGACAATGTAATAGGTATCCAAGGTGAAATGAGCCACCAGCGTCCTCGCGCCGGTCACCGTGAAGGTATAGGAGGGATTGCTGGAGACCGTCACGCCATCCTCTGTCCAATTCAAGAAAGTATAACCTGTGGCAGCAGTGGCGGTCAACGTGGCGGCAGTGTAGTAGTCGTAAGAGCCTGCACCCGTCACTATGCCACCCGCATCAGGATCGACCGAAGCCGTGATCTCATATTGGTTCAGGCTGAAATGAGCAACGAGACTCCTTGTCTCCGTCACCGTGAAGGTATAGGTGGCACTGGTGGAGACCTCGACATCATCCTCTGTCCAATTGACGAAGGTATAGCCAGTGGCAGCAGTGGCGGTCAAGGTGGCGGAAGAGCCGTGGTTGTAGGACCCCGCACCTGTGACGGAACCTCCCGCAGAGGGGTTGACCGCAGCCGAGACCTCATAGTGGTTGAGGCTGAAATGGGCGACGAGATCACGTGGCCCGGTCACTGTGAAGTTATACACCATGTCGGCAGATACCACCACGCCGTCCTCAGTCCAGTTGACGAAGGTATAGCCAGTGGCAGCGGTGGCAGTCAGTGTGGCAGCGGTACCTTGTTCATAGGTACCAGTTCCCGTGACAGAGCCTCCCTCAACGGGATCGACAGCGGCAGTGATGGCATGCGTGATGATCACCCGCTCAAAACTCAGCACATACGGACTCGCCCCTGAGCCATAGGTGCCATTAGCCGCAAAGGTAACGGTGTTGGAACAAGATACGGAAAGCTCCTGATTAAGGGTGTGGTCATAAAGACGGAAGCTCAGCATATCGCCGTCGTTGCCATAAAGGGACATGAACAAGATGTAACGGTCGATCTGTGACACATAGATCGGCATCGCGCTGCCCCGGCATTCATCACCTTGAAACGCTCCGACTTCAATGGTCGTCGAAGTCTGCTCAACGCCGTCAATCCGGATGACACCGATCACTGTGGCCGTATTGGCATAAGGACCCGAATTGGGTGTCCAATGATTGGCCTTTGCACCGAATGCAACGCTAATCAACAGTATAAGAAGCAAGATTCTTTTCATAGCGCAAAAAACCTCACTTTATTTGACAATCAGTTTTCCGTAACGGACTCCCTTTCCGTTCACAGAGATTCTTAAAATGTAAACACCCGCTGCATCGGGAGCCTTGACAGAAACAGGCAGCTGCATTGCTTTCTCCGTGGAGACGACAGCACCCAGCGCGTTGACAAACTCGATCTGCACCTCGCCAAGTTCTTCTGCCGACTGACCGATGTTGAACATCTGGCCTTGTCCCACCGGATTCGGGTACACCTGGATAAGGTTGTCGGTTTCCTGCAAGGCGGTCATGCCCTTGAACTGGACCGTGTAAGGATCACGGAGGCTGCCCACATGATCATCGGCGACAAAGGCAAGTTCTTGGTTCGCGTCACTATATTCCATTCCAGTCTCAGCATCATAGAGTGCGAAACGCAAATCTGCCGTTTTTTCACCAAAGACCGTCAAGAAGGCCAAATAACGATCCATAGCGGCCACATACTGCAACTTCGCGCTGCCTCGGCATTCGTCGTTGGCAAAGACGGCCAGCTCGTACTGGGTGGACTGCGCCGCAGCATGGTCGAGTTCCACGACCGCCACCACCGTCATGTTATATGGATAAGCCTGCATGGCGGGCTTCCAATAGTTGTGCTGCGCGGTGAGGTTCTCCAGCAACAAATCCGACTTGGAAGGTTCGGGATAGATCAAGGTGAGTTCACCCGTGCTGTGCGACTCATACATCAAGCCCATACCTGGGGTGATGGTCTGCAAAGAGCCTACCCAGCCCACACCCGGCGAATATGTCGAGAAACTCTCGCGTGTCTTCAACATGTCACCTTCCAAAGGAGTGATGCCTGCCAAAGCAGTGCTGACACTCATTGAAGATCCGCTGGGATAGCCAATCCAGCTCCAGCCAGGTGTCAAAGTAATCGGATAAGCAGTCGCCGTGGCGGCATTGCCTGTGATGGTCATCTCACAGGCCGAAGTCGTCTGGACCAGATAGGTGGACATGTTGTCGATACCAACCAGAGAACCCGACCAGAAGGGTCCAAAGTTGGTGACGAAACCATTGCTGCGCGATTTGATAATGACACCATTGCTGCCCAAACTCGTCTCTAACTGCGCCAAGCCTTCTATGCCATCTTGCTCCACATAAGTGGAATACCAGTTCCAGCCTTCCGTGAGGGCAGTGGTTTGGACGGTGTTGCCGTCTTTCTCAACGAAATTGGCCACCAGCTCAGCATCCTCCAATGCTGTGAAGCTGTAAGTCGCGCTGGTGGAGACCACCTCATCGTCTTTCGTCCAGTTGGAGAACATATAGCCGATGTTGGCCACCGCGGTAAGGGTACAGGTGGAATTGATGAGATAGGCGCCACCGCCATCCACCGTGCCACCCTCGGCATCGTTGGCCGTAGCGGTCACCGTCACCGTGCCGGATTCAATGGTGGTATTGTCAGAGCTTTCAAGGAAATGAGCCACATATGCTACATCCTCCGTTACTGTGAAGTTATAGCTGGCGGTCGTGGATACCACAAGTCCCTCCCCTTGAGTCCAGCAATAGAACTTATAACCCGATTCAGGAGCCGCTGTGAGCGTGCAGGAGGCACCATTTTCATAGAAGCCCGCACCCGTCACCGTGCCGGCGACATCCGCGTCAGCGGAGGCCGTCACCTTATAGCCGTGATAGAAATGAGCCACATAGGTTCCTCCGTCGGTGACCACGAAGCTGTAGGTGGGCGTTTCGGAGACCACCACATCATTCTTCGTCCAGTTGACAAAGGTATAACCCGTGTTGGGCGAGGCGGTCAGGGTGCAGGCAGCGCCGCGAGGATAGTTGCCCGAACCTGTCACCGAGCCGTTCGCAGCTGCATCCGCCGAGGCGACGATCACGAAGACATTGTAGAAAGCGTTCTGGTCATCGTTCACATTGTGATAAGGCATCATGAACCTGCCGTCGAGTTCGTTGTCACCCGACCTACCCTCTTGCGTGGCATGGGGAGCAAAGGCCAAGGAAAAACGATCGGACGCATCTTCCAAATCCGCTTCAAAGGTATAACTGGGGGTTTCGAGAAGGTCGATGTCGCTGCCCGTAAGATGGTCGATCAAGTGCAGGTAGTCCACTTCCGTATTCAACAGCGAAGCTTCAATGATGAAAGTCGCGGTGGTGGAAGGTTCGAAACGAAGGCTGGCTTCCTTGCGCTGGTCGGCCATCGCGCGACGTTCGCCGTCTTGCAGGAAATAGAGCTGGCCTTGACCAAAAGCGGATTGGAGCTTGCCAAGGGTGTTGCCGTGGTTCATCGACAGATAAGCTCGGTCGCAGACTTGTCCCTCGCGACTCAGCATGAGTCTCACATAGCCGTCACGGACATCACGGGCCACTGTGGGCGAGAATGTCAAGGTGCCTTCTTCGTCCACCACCACGAGGAAACCTTCGCCGGGCTGGATGGGTTCGTCATCGGCATCGGTGTAAGGCACGAAGTTGCTTCCACCGATAGCCTTATAATAGGCGGTGAGCGGTGTACCGTTGAGGGTGACATTACCGATACTGATGTTGTTAGTGTAAGGGTTGCCCACCAGATTCAGGCCTGGCAGCTCATGATCGGTGTATGAAACCGGGATGGAGATCTCGGCGTTGGAGGCGATCAGCTGGCCTGCCAACGAGATGGTTTGGGTATTTTGGTTGGCATACAGATAGCCCTGTCCAGGGGTGAGCGTGGTGAGATCGTTGTTGATCTTTTCGTTCATCCAATAATGGGTCGGCTCGTCGTAAGCATAGAGGTCATAGGTGCCTGTAGTGATGCCATTGACGGGCATTCCACCAAAGACGGGAGCCGCGATGGAATACCAGCCGTCGTTGACACCATAGCTGTTGACACGCCTTTGCACTGTGCCGTTGAGGCCAGGGAGGTTGTTGACGAGTTGGCTGCCCTCTTCCAGAATAAACTGCGAAGGCTGGATGATACCCATGCCGTAGGTGGTGGTGAGGGTCTTGCCGCTTTTCACTGTAAGCTCATCGTTGATGTTAAGCACATACACATGGAGCACGTTCACATCAATATCGAGGTTGCAGTTATAGGCGATACAAACCACATCATTCTCCGTAGGCAAGGCATTCGACAGCCAGTTGATCTCGTCCGACCAGTTGTCGTTATCAAGCTCCTGCCAGAAAGTAAATTGTTCAATGTAATTTGTGAAGACATTCCAACCGGTAGCGTTACGGTAATTGTTGACCAGACCATCTGGGACATACACCGGGATGCTGTAGGTCATATTGGTGAAGGAAGTGCTTTGCGCTGTCACGGGGTTGGGGTTTTCAGTGATCAGCAGCGCAAAACCGCTACAATTTTGGAAGGCATAATTGCCGATGTTATTGACTTGCGTGCCTACGATCAAAGCTCCCGCAAACCCAGGGCAGTCGGCAAAGGTGTATTGATTGATGGTCTGTACGCCGCTGCCGATAATGAGAGTGCCGCTGAATCCGCTACAGCCCCGGAAAGCATATTGACCAAGATTGGTGACCGCATTCGGGATGACCAAGTCGCCCGTAAAGCCGGTGCAGCCCGAGAAAGCATATTCACCGATGGTGGCGATGGCATTGCCCAGCAGCAAGGTGCCATGAATACCACTGCTGTTATTAAAAGCGTAGTTCCCAATAGTGGTGACACCATTTCCGATGCTCACATCCTTTCCGCTACAATTGGCGAACGCGTATTGTCCGATGGAAGTGACGGAATTAGGGATATCAAGGTCGCACGTCATACGGTTGCTATACCTAAACGCATAATTGGGAATATTGGTCACATTGGAGCCGATAGTCAAGGTAACTATGGGTGAAGAACCTCCGTTGCTTGTGCCGCTGTTGAAGACCGAATAGGACCAATTGGTAACCATGGAGGTACAGTTTGTCGCGTTGAAATGAACTGTAGCCATATTGGGACAGTTCCAAAAGGCATAGCCACCAATGGAAGTTACACCTTTCCCGATAGTCAACTCGGGGATATTAGTACAACCGTAGAAAGCGTAGCTACCGATAGAAGTGATGGCATCATGGAGCATAAGCTCGCCCGTGAAACTGCTGCAACCTTGGAACGCGTAACTTCCTATTGAAGTGACATTGGTTGGAATGGTCAAAGTTCCTATCAAGCCATTGCAACCATCAAAGGTATATTGATTGATGGTGTTAAAAGCATCATTGACGGGCAATGTCAATGTGCCGTTGAAGCCGCTACAATTCCTGAAAGCATATTGACCTATGGTAGATACTGTGTTCGGAAAAACCAAATCGCCCGTAAAGCCACTACAACCATCAAAAGCATAATCTCCAATATTAGTTAATTCACTGGGTAAAAGCAAAACTTCTATAAGATTCGGACTGGATCTAAAAGCATAGTCTGGAATATTGGTCACATTCTCACCGATGGTCAAGGTAACAATTGGTGTAGCTCCTCCGTTGCTTGTACCCGTATTGAAAACAGAATAAGATGAAGAAGTATTCATTGTTGTACAGTTCACCGCATTGAAATAAACTGTCGATAAATTGGGACAATTCCAGAAGGCATTGCCACCGATAGTCATCATATCTTCACCAATGGTCAGTTCCTGACTTTTCACACCATAAAAAGCGTATTGCCCGATGTAGGTGGTTGCATCGGGTATAGTGATGACACTCGTCAAGTTGGTGCTGTTTCTGAAAGCATAATCAGGGATCCTTGTCACGTTATCGCCGATAGACAAGGTGACAATTGGTGTAGCGCCGCTGTTGCTTGTACCGCTGTTGAATACCGAATAGGAAGAAGATGTATTCATGGTAGTACAATTCGTCGCATTGAAGTGTACCGTAGCTAAATTGGGGCAGTTCCAGAAAGCACAGCCGCCCACGGTAGTCAAGCCTTCTCCAATAGTCAGTTCTTGGCTTTTAACGCCATGGAAAGCATATTGTCCGATATAGGTGGTCGCATCGGGTATGGTAATGGCACTGGTCAAATGCGTACTATTCCTGAATGCATAATCAGGAATCCTTGTCACGTTATCGCCAATGGTTAAGGTAACAATCGGTGTGGAACCGCTAGTGAGTGTAGTGTCATTGAACACAGAATACTGCGAATCGGTAACCATTGCAGAACAATTCGTCGCATTGAAATTCACCGTAGTCATTGACTTACAATACCAAAAAGCATAGTCGCCGATGGTTTTTGTGCTCGTGCCGATGGTTAGCGATGGTATTTGCCAACAACCATAAAATGCATATTGACCTATCGACTTAACAGAATTGGGAATGTTCAATGCTTTATTTAAACTGGAACAACCATTGAAGGCATAGTCACCTATGGTAGTCAAGGTTGCGTCTTTTTCAAACATCAAGGTGGTAATGGCACTACAATTCTCGAAAGCATGGGCGCCGATTTCTTTCACTGAAGAACGGATGCTCAGGCCAGGATATAGTGCTACACTTCCTTTAAATGCATAGTCAGGAATACGTTGAACATTGTTTCCTATGAGAACACTCTTCAGATCGGGTGCGCTGCCACTACCATCACTCGAAAAGACGGAATAGTAGGTGCTGTTCTCGTACGTTTGCATACTGGTGCAATTCACTGCATTGAACCTAACGGTCTGCAGTTTAGGGCAATTCCAAAAAGCTTTCGCACCTATCGAGGTCACTCCTGTTGGAATGGTCACTTGAGTTAACTCTGTGCAACCATAAAAAGCCTGTGATCCTATGGTACCTAAAACTATGAAATGTTGTAATTCAGCAAAGGATTGGATGGTCGTGTTGTTTTTGAACACATTACCCAGGCTGGTTACAGCAGCGGCTTCACCAAAGCTCAGCTCACCATCGTTGTTGGTGTCCCAATTCGCCACACAAAGGGCTTTCACGTTGTCATCGGCAAAAACGATGTTACCCTCTGTGGTAAAGTTAGCCACAATATGTCTTTCAGCCGATACCACAAAAGCATATGTGGGGTTCGTTGAAACAACGATTCCATTTTCCATCCAGTTGACGAAAGTGTAACCTGTCGAGGGCGTTGCTGTAAGAACGCATTCATTGCCCCATAAACAGGCGCTTGCGCCACTCACCGTGCCACCCTCAGCAGGGCTTGAGGTGGCATTGATGCTAAAGGAAATCGTTTTGGAGGGACGAACCAGACGTACGGACCGACCGTAAAAACGGGAATCGTAATGACCAGTGCCAACTCCACTGCTATAAAAATATATACTATTGCTACTATTACTATTATAAAACGAAGCAGAATAGTAGTTGCCATAAGACCCAACATTTTCGACCGCATTCCCACTTCGGTGACCAGCGGCAGGGAGGAAAACCGCTCCATATTGTTCCAATGATGCCCATTGTGTTGCTGTGATAGTATTAGTAGTGTAGTTGGCGCCTGAGCTATTTGTATTGTTTAGTGTATAGTAGGAACTTTGCCAATCGTCTGGAAGCAAGATCATACCATTAATGTTGTTCACTTTTGCCTTGGCATAGCGAATACCCGATGAGGTATTTCGGGTATTGAAAACATAAGTCCATTCAGCATTAGTCAACGTTCTCCAGCCGATGTTCTCCTGGTTGCCACCGTTGACAATGGCATTATAGCCCCAGTCCGCTTGACCCGTTTGGTCAAACAAGTTGTAGCTTGACGAACCGTAAGCATAGTATTGACTATTGGTAGTACTTGTCGACCAAGGTTGATATGCGGTAGCTCCGTGGTTATAACCACTTGTACCCCAACCAAAAAGATCACGGTCTACATTTTCACTGGTGCTGCCTTGGTTGGTATTGGAACCGAAATAATCCCACTGGTTGTCGGCAAACTTCCAATAAGGCGTTTCCGCACTGCCGATATATTGCAGGTTGCCTTGTGAAAACACCACGTTATCGCCACTGGCACTTACGGTGAATCCGTGATTGGTGAAACCTTCAGTGATAATGGGAATAAAATGTGCTTCCAAGTTTCTGTTGCCCAATACTATAAAAGAATACGTAGCATTCGTTGAAACAACAACTCCAGCTTCAGTCCAGTTAAGGAAAGCATGACCTGTCGATGGAGTTGCAGTAAGCGTGCATTCGGTGCCTCCTTGATAGGTACCGACACCGCTCACCGTTCCACTCTCCGTTGGGCTTGATGTGGCGTTGATACTATAAGAAGCATCCTGAGCGGGTCGAACCAGACGTACTGAGAATCCGTAATATCGATAGTTACTGGAGTTAGCATCGAGAAAACCGTTATCGAAACGCAAATGATACGCACTACTGGAATTACTATTTGTTGAAGCCCAGTAAACGCCAAGAGAACCAATATTGCCGATATTGGCAGTAGTCCCTGTTCGGTCTCCAGCAGCAGAGAAGAAGACGGCACCATATTGTTCCAAAACATCCCATTGAGATAAACTGATTGTGTTGGACGAATAACTTGCACCAGAATTATTTGTATTGCTTAAACTAAAGAAAGAAGTCAGCCAACCATCAGGTAATAAGATTACTCCGTTGATGTCATTCACCTTCGCTTTGGCATAACGAATGCCTGATGAGGTGCTACGAGTATTGAACATATACGTCCATTCCGAATTGGTCAATGTTCTCCAGCCACTATTCTCCTGATTGCCTCCATTAGCAATAGCATTGTAACCCCAATCGGCCTTCCCAGTTTGGTTATACAAATGGTAGCTTGACGAACCGTAAGCATAGTATTGACTATTGGTTGTAATTGTTGACCAAGGTTGATAGGCTGTAGCTCCGTGGTTGTATCCGCTGGTACCCCAGCCGAAAAGGTCGCGATCCACATTTTGGTTTGAACTTCCCTGATTAGTAGTAGTACCCAAATACTCCCACTGATGTTCTGCAAACTTCCAATAAGGCGTTTCCGCACTGCCGATATATTGCAGGTTGCCTTGCGAAAACACTACTTTGTCACCGTTTGAATTCACCGTAAACGCGCCGCCAACAATGCCTGGTGTGGAATTCTGCGAAAAAAGGTTAATCCCTGGGTTGCTCCATAGAAGAGCTATAAGAAGGGCTTTAAGAAGATTGTTTTGTAACGATTTTTTCATATTGCAAAGCTTTTGTTTGATTATCGAATTCAAAGGCTTCAAATATACAAAAGAAAAATTGATTTCCCTCCATCTTTTTTGGTTCTTTTTGTTTGTATTTGACAAACAACTAGTTATAACGGGTTTTGTTTCCTTCAGATTGTAAAAGATTTGAAAAGAGCGAGGGGGAGGGGGGAAAAAACAATGTTTGCAACAAAATAATGTGTATTTGAATTCTATCATCATAGAAAATAAAAAAACAATAAAACACTTGCGAGATATAGAAAACATGTTTATCTTTGCATCGTTTATTCCCATCGGTCCATGATTTGCCAAACCGATGGGTTTGTTTAGTTTAATAAGAGTTGATTCCCGGCAGCCTCTGATTCGTCAAACTGTCGGGTCTGTTTTTTTCTGCCCCTTTCATCCCACCTTCCGGCTCAAGGCAGAAACACGACTCCCAAAAAGAGAGCTTTATTATATGACTCTACTTTGGAGTTGCGAGAAAACGGGCGAAATCTATGACAAAATTGGTAGATTTCGCCCAAAACGCTTGGGGCTGTGCTTTCTAGAGCTGGTACACACTTCACAAAAAGCAAAAATGATATACCGCAAAAATCAAAAGTAAAATACCGCAAAAATCAAAAATTTGTTTGGTGTCGTATTACCATGATTGTTATGACTTGGAGGCTGACTGGGTGTTGCATCTCGGCGACGGGCGTTATGCGCTGATTGAGTGTAAGCTTGGAAGCAGTGAGATTGAGGAGGGTGCCAGACACCTAGTGAAACTAAGACGCCTAATCGGCGAGCACAACGAGAAGGAGAAGCAAGTGCCCATCCGTGAGCCTGACCTGATGATTGTGTTTACGGGCGGCAAGATTGCCTACACCCGTCCCGACGGGGTGAAGATTATTCCGATAGGGTACTTGAAAGACTGATTCACTATTTGCCGTGTGGAGAAGTGAAGATCCTTATTCGTTCAGAAAAATGGGTCATAATGCAAAATATTCGTTCAGAAAAATGGGAAAATTGTTGACGTCGGGATAATCCATCGCTGCTACAATACCGAGGCAACGGGCCTGCCGATAGAAGGCAACGCCATCGAATCAGCCTTCAAAGTGTATGTCACCGACATCGGCAATAAGTGAACAGATTGTTCACCTCTAACCTTAAATTATTTCTCTTGCCAAACGGTTCACTTCATCGATATCCAATAATGGCAAATCAACATCCTCTACCCCTTCGAACTCCAGAAGAAAGCCCATATAGGAAGGCAGGGTGAGCACGGCTCCCTCACGTCCCACGTTGTAATCACCAAATTTGAAAGCGTGGGTAATATGATACTTTTCGGGATGCTTCAGCACGGTATTCAAACTCTTGGCTTTGTTGGTCGTGGCTTTCACTTCACACGGAACACATTCTCCATGCTGCCGAATAAGGAAATCCAACTCCAATCCACTGTCTTTGTGGTAATAAAACAATTTCTGGCCTTTTTTATGAAGAAAATCCGCCATAACACCTTCAAAGACAGCCCCTTTGTATCCATAAAGATTGCCTTGAAGGACATCTGCTCGGGTGCCCGGATCCAACATGGCCATCAAAAGCCCTATGTCAGTGGGATAAACCTTGAAGATGTCTTCTTTGGCGTTACCATCAAGCGGAAGCTCAGGTTTATCGGTGTTGTAGCATCGATGAATGATACCAGCATCTTCCAACCACTGAAGACATCCTAGATACTGAGAGGAGCGACCCCCCTTTTTGACAACGGAGTATTGGAACTTCTTGTTCTCTTTAGCCAACTGTGCGGGAATGGATTCGAAACACTCACGGATATGTGGTTTGTCGGCATCATCAGCATATTTGACCATATCGTCCTCGTATTCATCAAGGATGGATTGATACACCTCCGCCACTTGCCCCATGTGATTGGTCTCTAAAAATGTGTTGACAGCAGCGGGAAGCCCTCCAACCACCACATATCGGTAAAAGAGTTGTTTGAAAGCATGATGCACGCCTTCAGGAACGGGCTTCTCATCGTGGAAACATCTTCTTACGGCATCAATGGACTCTTTGTGGATGCCGTTGGCCCAAAGAAACTCTTCAAAATCCAACGGGCACATCGAGACGATCGTCTCATAACCAACCGGAATGGAGTTTTTACCAAGCTTCTTGTTTTTCTTTTTCTTCATTTTTTCGCCATAGCCTTTCACACCAAGCAGCGAGCCAGTAGCGATAACATCAAAACGACCATCGAGTTTGAAGGCTTTCAAGGATGTACGTGCATCCGGACAGTCTTGGATTTCGTCCATAATGATACAGGTTTCCCCGGGAACAAAAGAAGTTTGAGGCATCAAGGTAGAAAGATTCAATATAATGGTATCCACATCCTTATTACCCAAAAAAGCTGTGATTTTGTCAGCTTCGAGAGCGAAGTTTAAATACACCACATGTTCGTAATGCTCTTGGGCAAATTGTTGTACAATGAAGGTTTTTCCGCACTGGCGGATACCCTTAATCACAAGAGGATTATGTCCTGGTGTGTTCTTCCATTGAAGGAGCGTGTCTTCTATCTTTCTTTTCAACATAAGACATTTGTTGTTGATTCAAAGCGCAAATTTACACTTTTTCAAACGAATATTTTACAATCAATACACTTTTTCAAACGAATAATCACCTTAAATTACATTTTTGCCTTGGCTAAGGAGTTTTTGCAGTAAAAAAAGAGACGCAAAAAAATTGCGTCTCTACATTCTTACTTCTCACTTCTGTCTTCTTACTTCTTCAGAAGGTCTCTGATCTCAGTCAAGAGCTTGATATCCTCCGAAGGTTCAGCGGGAGCTGCCGGAGCGGGTTCCTCTTTCTTCTTCATCTTGTTCATGCCTTTCACCACCATGAAGATGCAGAAGGCGATGATGATGAAGTCGAAGATCACCTGGATGAAGTTACCCCAGGTCATCGCCAACTCAGGCTTGACAACCTCCTCGCCGTTCATCACAGCCTCACGGATCACCCACTTCCAGTCGGTGAACTTAAGCCCACCAGTGGCAGCGCTAATCAACGGCATGATGATGTCCGACACCAATGAGGTGACAATCTTGCCAAAGGCACCGCCGATGACGACACCAATAGCCATGTCCATGACATTGCCTCTAACGGCAAATTCTTTGAATTCCTTTAAAAGTCCCATAATCAGAATAATTTAAGTTTTACGTTTTGGATGAAATTTCCATGCAAAATTAGAAAAAGATTCCAATAATCAAAACTCTGAAGTGAAATGAAATTCAATGTCGGGATATTTTTCTTGAGCGATCTGCAAAGCGTAGGGCGACTCGGCCAAAAACACATCCCTTCCCTCTTTGTCTTCTGCCAAGTTCATGGCCTTCCTCGTCTTGAAGTCGTTCAGTTGCGCCTCATTCGTGCTGGTGATCCAGGCGGTCTTGTAGAGCGAGATGGGCTCATAGCGGCAAGAGGCATTATACTCATGTAACAGACGGTACTGAATCACCTCAAACTGCAACTCGCCCACGGTGCCGATGATCTTACGTCCGGTCATCTTGCCAGTGAAGAGCTGAGCCACGCCCTCGTCGGTGAGCTGTTCCAAGCCCTTGGCTAACTGTTTCGACTTCATCGGGTCGGCGTTCTCTACATAACGGAACTGCTCGGGCGAGAAACTCGGGATGCCCTTGTAGTTCAGGATCTCTCCTTCGGTGAGGGTGTCACCAATCTTGAAATTGCCTGCGTCGTAGAGTCCCACGATGTCGCCTGGATAAGCCTCATCGAGGACGGATTTCTTCTGAGCCATGAAGGCGGTGGGGTTGGAGAACTTCAGCTCACGACGCTGACGCACATGGAAGTAGTTCTTGTTGCGCTCGAAGCGACCCGATACCACCCTCACAAATGCGATGCGGTCACGGTGGTTGGGGTCCATGTTGGCGTGGATCTTGAAAACGAAGCCCGTGAATTTCTCTTCGGAAGGCTCGATACGGCGTTCCTCGGTGTCGCGACCGATGGGCGTGGGAGCAATCTCGATAAAGCAATCCAACAGCTCTTTGACACCAAAGTTGTTCAAGGCGGAACCGAAGAAAACAGGACACACCTCCCCTTTCAGATAGGCATCACGCGAGAACGGGTCATAAACCCCTTGCACGAGGTCCGTCTCATTGCGCAAGGTCTCGGCATCATCCCCAATCATCTTGTCCAACTCCGGGTTGTTGAGGTCGTCGAAGGCAATACCCTCGGTGATATGCTGTTTGTCGGAGTTGAAGAGATAGAGGCTCTTGTCGTAGATGCTATATACCCCTTTGAACTTAGGGCCATTGTTGATGGGCCAGCTGAGCGGAGTGAGGCGTAGCCCAAGTTTCTGTTCGATCTCGTCGAGCAGCTCGAAGGCATCTTTGCCAGGACGGTCCATTTTATTAATGAAAACGATAATGGGAGTATTACGCATCCGGCACACCTCCACCAGTTTCTCGGTCTGTGACTCCACACCTTTGGCTGCGTCAATGACAACAATGACGCTATCGACGGCGGTCAGGGTACGGAAGGTATCTTCAGCGAAATCCTTATGGCCTGGGGTGTCGAGGATGTTGATCTTGATTCCCTTATAGTCGAATCCCATGACGGACGTGGCGACGGAGATGCCTCTCTGTCTTTCAATCTCCATCCAGTCAGATGTTGCTGTCTTACGGATCTTGTTCGACTTCACGGCACCGGCCACCTGGATGGCACCGCCGTAAAGCAACAGTTTCTCAGTCAAGGTGGTTTTACCCGCGTCGGGGTGGCTAACGATGGCGAAAGTCCTGCGCCTGTTGATTTCTTCAATGAATGTCATACGCTCAAATAAAATGTCACAAGCTTGAAAAAACAAACTTAAAAAAAAGAGAGCAACCCTTCTGTGGATTGCTCTCTATTGAGCGGTCCGGACGAGGCTCGAACTCGCGACCTCCTGCGTGACAGGCAGGCATTCTAACCAAACTGAACTACCGGACCAGCCTGAAAAAGAACATTATTGTTTGCTTTGCGGATGCAAAAGTACAACGTTTTTTGAAATGCGCAAGCATTTTTTTTACTTTTTTTTCAAAAATTTTTTATTTTATTGATTTACAGTATTTTAAATTTACTCTTTTTTTTTACAAAAAACATCAAAAACAGTTTCCATACAACCCAAAAGAGTCAAATCCCTCCCAAATACAACACCCTTCCGCGAGACAATAGCACTTAATCTGCATGGATTCGGCTTGCGCTTTCCACTGTTGGGCAAGAGAAGAAGGCACCGAACCATCGATAAGCAACAAGGCTGGCCGGTACCATGAGAGCGCCTTGCGCAACGCTGGTTTTTGTCTTCCCAGCACCATCAGCATATCCACTTCCACAGGGGAATTGTGGGTGGAGGCTGGCAGGTCAGGATTCCAAAAGGCGAATAAGGACCCTTGGAAAGAAAGCAGGTGCCGTCGTTTCACGCCAATCCAGGTGTCCACGTCCTCATCGAGGGTATAGCAAGGGGGATTCATGTCAAGCTGCATACTAGCCCAAGCCCCTTTGAGGCTGTAGTCGATGGTTGAGGGGTCTCGAAGCAAGGCTTCATCGCAGAGCAGCAGATGCGAGGTGCCTTGAATCAAGTCGATGGCGGTATGGTTCTTCAGCGAATAAAATACCATCCGGCGTTGTTGTGCGTTGCGCTGGCTGCATGCAGCCAGCGCAACGGTGAAGACCACCGCTACCGTCAGCAACTCCAACATCATACGCTTCCGCCTGAACGTGACCAACAGAAAGAACAGCAGCAACATCAATAGACTCAGTGCAAACTCCAACCGGTTCATAAAAAGCCCTTTTACCAAAGAGCCAGGCAGTCCTTCGATCCACGACACTGACAGATTCATCACACGAAGACTCGCCCAGACCAGACGGCCCATCACCATGCCTAACCCAGGCACCCATGCCACCAACAACAGCACCATGCCCGTAAGAATGACCAGAAAAGACAAAGGTGTCATGAAGAGGTTGCTAAGCCAGAAATACGGCGTGAATTGATGAAAGTAAAAGACGGTAAAAGGCAGGGTGGCCAACTGAGCGGAGAGTGCCACCGAGGTGATCTCCCAGACCTTGTCCAACAACCGACTCTTCACATAAAACAGCAGATAGATGGGACGTTGCAAAACGACAATCCCCACCACCGCGGCGTAGGAGAGCTGGAAGCCGATGCCGAAAAGGTCGTTGGGGTTCACCAGAAGGATGAGGAAAGCCGAAGCCGCAACAGAGTTCAAGGTCACCCCTTTCCGATGCAGCAGCTCGCCAACAATCATCATGGAGATCATCAAGGCGGAACGTAAGATGGATGGCGACAAGCCGGTGAGGAGCGCATAGAACCCTATCAAAAACAGCAGGATCCACTTCTTCAACCGTGCCGCGCGTTTGCCACGACCGATGAATCCCAACACATACGAGGCGATGAGATACAACAAACCCACATGCATCCCCGAGACGCACAAGATATGCATGGCACCTGCTGCCACATAACGTTGACGCAGCTGAGGGGGAAGGCTCTCGTCATAACCCAGCAAGATGGCCGCGGCAACACCAAACTCCTCCTCCGTCACTCCATTGCGACGTAAGGCATCGAGCAATCGAACACGGAAACGACCCACAAAGCTAAGCAAGGGATTGCCTTCATTAAGGCCAAGTGCCCACCAAGTACCGTCCTTGAGATACACTCGGCCCGTCACACCCAACCGCTCCAGGTAAGAACGATAGTCGAACTCCTCGGGATTCTTCGGGCCAGGCACCTCCTCCACAGCAGCCGCGAAGCCCAACACATCACCATAACCCAGTCGCAGAGCCGCATCGGTCTTCTGAAGATAGGCCAACAGACGACCCGACACCTGCACCGTGGCCGTGTCGGAGCGGAATCCCCTCAACTCCAACAGTACCTTTACGGTCTTCTCTTTCTCGACAGGAGGCTCCACCACACGCGCCAAATAACAACCCTGCGGTGACTCACCCAACACCTTATTAAAATAGTTCCGACACATCGTTGGATCACACTGCATTCCCCTCAACACGCCCACCATCACAAATGCAATAAACAACGTCACACCCATCACCCAACGATAACGATAGTTCCTCATCCATCGATGCAAAACCATTGTCAACAGCAACAACGCCACCAAAATCCCAAAGACGAGGACAATACGTGAACGCCCTACTGCAAGCCATCGGGAAATGAGAATCCCCAAAGTCAAAGCGGCAAGAAGCCGAAAAAAAGGATACTTATTCCAGTTCATTTCATAGAATCATAAACTGGCGCAAGTTATAAAAATAAATAATACAAAAACAAAATTATTGATAATAATTTTACTTTATCATTGACAACACCGCATCAGCTGCTTTCTCGGAGGCCCCCACGTTACCCAAACGGTCTTTTAAGATGTCGAGATCCTCCAGCATCTTGCGTTGTCTCTTGGGATCTTTCAGCAGAAGGCCTAACTCACGGGTAAGGTTTTCCTCGTTGCAGTCATTCTGTATCAGCTCTTTGACAACTTCCTTATCCATCACTAAGTTGACGAGGCTGATGAAGCGCACTTTGATAAGGCTTTTGGCGATGAGATAGGACAACTGACTAGCCTTGTAGCAAACCACTTCGGGTACCGCCAACAAAGCTGTTTCAAGGGTAGCGGTACCCGAGGTGACGAGTGCAGCGCTGGAACTTTGAAGCAGCTCGTAAGTCTGGTTCTCCACCCATCGCACGTCTGTATTACCCATCCTCTTGATATACAGGTTCTTGTCAAGAGAAGAAACCCCAGCAATCACAAATTGATACTCTGGGAAATGGGGAATCACCTTCAGCATGGTCTCAAGCATTCGTTCCACCTCTTGTTTACGGCTTCCAGGGAGCAGGGCGATGATCTCTTTTTTCTCCGACAGGTTGTTACGGTGCACGAAGGATGAACGCGGGGTGGTCTCCAGCTTGGCCAGTTCGTCGAGCAGCGGATGTCCCACAAAGACCGTGTTCACGCCATAGTCATGATAGAAAGACTCCTCAAAAGGCAGGATGACCAGCATCTTGTCAACATAGCGTTTGATTTTGTAAACACGGTGTCGTTTCCAAGCCCAGAGCTGTGGGGAGATGTAGTAACACACCTTCATCTTGTTCTGATGGGCGAACTTGGCCATACGGAGGTTAAAGCCCGGATAGTCCACCAGGATCACCACATCGGGTTGATATGCTTTGAGGTCTTTTTTGCATTCGGTGATGTTACCCAACACTTTATGGATGTTGAAGGCGACTTCGAGAAAGCCCATGAAGGCGGTATGGCGATAGTGTTTCACCAAAGTCGCCCCTTGTCTCTTCATCCTGTCGCCGCCCCAGGCTCTGAACTCGGCTTTCGGGTCCTTACGCTTGATGGCAGCCATCAGATTCGCGGCGTGCATATCGCCGGAAGCCTCGCCTGCAATGATATAGTATTTCATCTTTTGGTCGTTTTTCAGACAAGGAAGAACACCAGCAGCATGCCCACGAAGGTCACCACGAGGATGCCTTTGCCGCAACGTTCCATGTTCCATCTCACCATGCACATCCTGAAGAGGACGATGCCCGGGATAAACGACAACAGATAAGGTGCTCTTGTGTAGGCAGCCCCCCAGGGGATGAAGTAAAGCAGCAGGAAGCACAAGGCGCACAACGCCGCGCCAATCAGAAGGCCGAGCCAGAAATTATCCTTGATTCTCATGATTCTCAATTCTTAAGTGTTCAAAACGCCGTAAAGGCTCCATATATTGTTTTGCGGTAAGGTCAAAATGGGTTGGCACCACTGACACATAGTGGTGTTGCAGGGCATAGCAGTCGGTGTCGTCACCTTCGTCTTCAAGGATGAACTTTCCACCCAGTTTAAGGCAAGTGCCTCCCCTTTCATCCGTGCATTCACTATAGGCCTCAACCCATTTCGCTTTGGCTTGTCGGCACACCCTCACCCCCTTGAAAGGCACCACGTCTCTTTGCGGGAAGTTCACGTTAAGGCACACGCCACCGGGGAGGCCATGTTCCAGCACATCACGGGTGATGGCAACGATATAGTCATCGAGATGGTCGAAGTCGGCATCGGGGTCGTAGCAGTCGAGGCTGAAGCCGATGGCATTAATGCCGTCCATACAGGCCTCGATGGCGGCTCCCATTGTGCCGGAATAAATGACATTGGTAGAGGCATTGGAGCCATGGTTGATGCCCGACACCACCAAATCGGGTTTTCGGTCAAGCAGCCATTGGTAGCCCACCTTCACGCAATCGACCGGCGTGCCGTTACAGACATATTCCTTGTATCCTTGGCATGCGTCCACCAGGATGGCCGTCAAAGTAGGCGTAGTGGTGATGGAATGGCCTTTGGCCGACATAGGTTTATCGGTAGAGATGACCACCACATCGCCTAAAGGCCGCATCAGCGACACCAACTTTTTCAACCCTTTGGCATTGCAGCCATCGTCGTTGGTAACCAGGATAAGCGGTTGACTTGTATTGCTCATGACAAAATTCAAAAAGTTTTCAAAACCTGATAGAGCCGTCGGGTAGGCAGCCCCATAACGTTGTAAAACGAGCCGTTGAGTCCGCTGATGCCCACATAGCCAATCCATTCCTGGATGCCGTATGCACCGGCCTTGTCGTACGGCTTATAGTTATCGATATAATACGCCATCTCCTCGGGATCGAGGCGGGCGAAAGTGACTTTGGAGGTCACGGAGAAAGACCGTGTCTTGTCTTTAGACCGGACGGTGACCCCGGTAACCACATGATGCGAGGCTCCAGAGAGGATGTGCATCATCCGCAGCGCGTCGTCACGGTCGCGGGGTTTCCCGAGAATCTCACCACCCGCGATGACCACCGTGTCGGCAGTGATCAACAGGTAATGCTCCGGGAGTTCGTCATCGGTGAAAGCCAGCGACTTCTGAAGGCTGAGATACGCTGGCACTTTTTCAAAAGGCATGAGGGGATACGTCTCCTCCGTCTCCTTGGTGAGACAGGTGAATGGCACGCCCATGCCCTTGAGCAACTCCTGTCGCCGTGGGGATTTGGAGGCGAGCACCACCGAGTATTGTTCCAAATGTTTTAAAATCATATCCTCGCAATGTTACCATGAATAGGCCTCGGCGGTCATCCACTTGCCTTGTGCCTTGAGAGTCTGTTCAATCACATCACGCACACAGCCACGTCCGCCAGGGCATTTGCTCACGAAGGCACTGACCTCTATGACTTCAAGGGCAGCGTCAGCGGGACAAGCCGGGACTCCGACCATACCCATCACCCGAAGATCGGGGATATCGTCGCCCATGAACACGACCTCTTCGGGACGCAACTGCATCTCCTCCATATATTCTCTCAACTTCACCACCTTGTCGGGAACGCCGATGAAGACATCCCTCACCCCTAACATATTCAGCCTTTTGGTGATGTTGGTGACCACCGCACCGGAGATGACCGCCAGATGGTAGCCCAACTTGCTGGCCAGTTGGAGGGCATAACCGTCCTTCACATTAGAGGTGCGGAGCGGGTCGCCGTTGCTGTCCATATACACGGTGCCATCCGTCATGACTCCGTCATAATCAAAGATAAACGTGTTGACCTGCGATAAGAGTGCCTTAGGATCCTTCATAACTCTCTATTCCATTGAAAGCACGAAAATACACATTTTTTTCCAATCCGATGAAAAAATGAGAGCAGTTTTAAACTATTTGTGTATTTTTGTAGTTTATTAATATTAAGGTATCAGAAGAAACACGAACATGAGAGTTAGACATCAGTCTGATAACACAGAACAAATTGTGGCTACCGTAGTGGAAGCCATGGATTCCGTCAAGGGAAAAGAGATTGTCACGCTGGATTTAAGAGAGACGGGCACAGCGGTGACCGATTATTTTGTGATTTGCCATGCCACCTCGAAGACGCAGGTGGAGGCCATTGCCGACAAGGTAGAGGATGAGGTGCTGGAAAAGACCGGTGTGAAGCCTTACCATATCGAGGGCAAGGACAACACCGAATGGATCTTGATTGACTTTGTCGATGTCGTCGTCCACATCTTTTTACAATCGGCGCGCAGCTTCTACCAGCTGGAAGAGCTTTGGGCCGACGCCGAGCGCATCGTGAAGGAGAACAACTAAAACAAACCCGTTTTTATGGAAAACAACCAACAACCCAAGTCTGGGAACAGAAAGAAATTCAACTTTTATTGGATTTATGCCATCCTGACGGTCGTTTTATTTGCCCTGTATTTTGCAGGCAAGGACGAGACCGTGAGAGAAGACATCGACATGGGGCAGCTGAACGAGTTGCTTCAACGCGGAGAGGTGTCGAAAATCGATTTGGTGAACAAGGAGATTGCGGAGATTTATCTGAAAGAGGATCCTAAAACGGTGAGATACACTTACCGCATCGGCTCTCTCGACCGTTTCGAGGAGTCGGTGGACCAGGTGCAGCGCGACCATAACATCAAAGACCCAGTTTACATCAACAACATACAACGCAAGAGCTGGGGAGGCGAGTTTTTGATCGGATGGCTGCCCCTCATCCTCTTGATTGTGTTTTGGATCCTGCTCATGCGCGGCATGGGGCGAGGAGCCATGGGAGGCGGAGGACAGATCTTCAACATCGGGAAGTCGAAGGCACAGCTATTCGACAAAGACAGTGTCCCGGTCAATGTGACCTTTAAAGACGTAGCTGGCTTGGAAGAGGCCAAGGTAGAGATCATGGAAATCGTTGATTTCCTGAAGAATCCAGAGAAATACACCAAGTTGGGCGGCAAGATTCCGAAGGGCGTGTTGCTGGTAGGTCCTCCCGGAACTGGCAAGACCTTGTTGGCCAAGTCGGTAGCAGGCGAGGCCAACGTGCCTTTCTTTAGCATTTCAGGATCCGACTTCGTGGAGATGTTCGTAGGTGTGGGAGCCTCTCGTGTGCGCGACCTGTTCAAGAACGCCAAGGAGAAGTCGCCCTGCATCATCTTCATCGACGAGATTGACGCCATCGGACGCGCCCGTGGCAAGAACGCCTTCACTGGTGGCAACGACGAACGTGAGAGCACCCTGAACCAGCTCCTCACTGAGATGGACGGATTTGGGACCAACACAGGTGTCATCGTCCTGGCCGCCACCAACCGTGCCGACATTCTCGACAAGGCTCTGATGCGTGCGGGCCGTTTCGACCGCCAGATCTACGTAGAGCTTCCCGACCTGATTGGTCGCCAAGAGATCTTCGAGGTACACATGCGCAACTTGAAGCTCGGCAACGATGTGGACCGCGAGTTCCTGGCAAAACAGACTCCCGGATTCTCTGGAGCCGACATCGCCAACGTGTGCAACGAAGCCGCGCTGATGGCTGCCCGTAAAGGCAAGGAATCCATTGAGAAACAAGACTTCCTGGATGCCATCGACCGCATCATCGGAGGCCTTGAAAAGAAAAACAAAATCATCACTGCCGACGAGAAGAAGGTCATCGCCTTCCACGAAGCTGGTCATGCCACCACCAGCTGGTTGCTACAATACGCCCATCCTCTGGTTAAAGTCACCATCGTGCCACGAGGCAAGTCGTTAGGCGCGGCTTGGTATCTCCCCGAAGAACGCCAGATCACCACCAAAGAACAGCTCTACCACGAGATGATCGCCACCATGGGCGGACGTGCCGCCGAGCAAGTAATCTTCGGACAGATTTCCACCGGGGCTTTGTCAGACCTTGAGAAAGTCACCAAACAAGCCTTCGCCATGGTCACCTACTACGGACTCGACGAAGTCATTGGTAACCTGAGCTACTATGACTCCACTGGCCAGCAGGACTACAGCCTGACCAAGCCCTATAGCGAATCCACCGCCGAGACCATCGACAAGCAAGTGAGCAAGCTGGTCGAAAAAGCCTACCAAGAAGCCATCTCCATCCTCAACAGCCATAAGGACGGACTGACCCAGCTGGCCGAGAAACTGATTGAAAAAGAAGTCATCTTTGGCGAAGACCTGGAACTGATCTTCGGGAAACGCCCTTGGAACAACAACGAAAACAATCTTGAGAACCATGAAGGATAGAAAGGGATCAGACAAAGGAACTACCAACAAAGAGCAGATCCTCGCAAAGGTGAGGAACGCCACAATCGAGAAGCCAGAGGCCATGTTCAAGGACATAGACCTGCGGACTGACACTTGGAAGCCCATCAAGGAAGAAGACGGCAACGCCATCACCTTCGTCCAGAAATTCAAGGAAATGGGGGGCATCTTCATCTACCTTGAAAGCGAGGCGGAGTTTGGGGAATGCATGAGACAGCTAGCTCCTCAGAACGGATGGGAGCCGTTGTGGTGCAACCAACCCTCCATGCAAACCTTGCTGGACCGCTATTCGGTGAGATACCAAGAGAAGATGCCAGAAGGAGAAAACCTCAAACGCGTCGTCTTCACTCGATGCGAGCATTTAGTGGCGCAAACGGGCAGCATCCTGATCACCGATGAGGACAACATGAGCCGACAGCTCTTCAGCCAAGCCGATGTCCTGCTCGTTCTGGCACATACCGAACAGATCGTCAGTGGTTTGAAGGAAGCCCTTCACAGCCTCAAAAAGCGGCTGGGGGAACAAAAAGCCCGCCAAGCCATCCTCATCACTGGCATGACGAGAACCTACGACATCGAGCAACACCTCGTCTCTGGAGTTTACGGTCCACGGCAAATTGCTGTATTTCTCATTGACAACTAA
This sequence comes from Bacteroidales bacterium, assembly GCA_016281295.1. The sequence continues at coordinate 44,724 of JAEEII010000184.1, read as the reverse complement.
TTTAGAATGAAAATAAATTAAAGTATCTAAATAATTAATTATCAGCATTATAATTGGTTTTTATCGATTTTTTTTCGATAATTTTATACTTCTGTCGGCAATATGAAATATAAATTACTATATTTGCATGGCAAAAGAAAAATTAGAAATAGAAACAAAAAAAAAGATACAAATCAACTATTATAATTACTAACAAACGGCATTAGCGATTATTTCACGTGAAGAGAAAAGCCTAGGAAACATTTCTTGGAACGTCATGGTCACCCGCCATCGGAACAACAATCTCAATATAGCTAGTGTATCATTTCTGTTTTTATGGATGTGGGACACACTATGAGATTACAGGTTTTCCCTAGGCTTTCTGTACACGTGAATAGTGATCCCACATCTTTTTTAGCTTGTGGGGAGTATTGCCAACAAAACCTGCAATAGATCATGGAAAACACAAACGAGATCAAAGAAACCAAGAAGGTTACGAGAAAGCCGAGAGCCAAGAGAGCCACGGCTGCTGAAGGTGATGAAAACGCCATTTTCATTGGTACCACCATCCAACAAGAGTTGAAAAACCAAGAGCGCACGGTGTCATGGCTGGCTCGGAAGCTTGACTGCGACCGCACCAACGTGTACAACATCTTCCGTCGCCAAGACATCGACACTGAGTTGTTGATGCGCATCTCCATCATCCTTCACAGAGACTTCTTCTCCATTTTCTCCAAAGAGGCCAAGAGAAGAATCTCCTCGAACCAGGGAGTCTAACAAGAAGTTTTTTCCCATTGGAATTCATAAGAAGAGAGACCGGCAACTGTCGGTCTCTCTTGTTTTTATCTCATCAGCTCGTTGATGATGTCTTCGATGCTCACGCCTTCTGCCTCGGCGGAATAGTTTCTGATGATACGGTGCCGCAGAATGGGAATGGCTACCTGTCGCACATCTTCGATGTCGGGCGCGTATTTCCCGGCCAGCAAAGCATTGGCTTTAGCGCCAATGATGAGGTATTGTGAGGCACGAGGTCCAGCGCCCCAGCTCAAGAAACGGTTGGCCCATTCGTGGGCGGAAGGTGTTCCTGGACGGGTTTTGGCTGACAAAGCCACCGCATATTCATAGACATGGTCGGAGACAGGCACCCTACGCACCAGTTGTTGGAAATAGATAATCTCTTCCGGAGAGAGGACTGGGGTTACCTTCACCTCCTTCCCTACCGTGGTGTTTTTCACGATGTCCACTTCCTCCTGATAGGAAGGATAACCCAACTGCAAGTTAAACATGAAACGGTCAAGTTGTGCCTCAGGCAAGGGATAGGTACCTTCCTGCTCAATGGGGTTCTGGGTGGCCAGCACAAAGAAAGGCTCTTCCAGACGATACGTCTTACCCGACACAGTGATGCACTTCTCCTGCATAGCCTCAAGCAAAGCGGCTTGGGTCTTTGGAGGGGTACGGTTGATTTCGTCGGCAAGCACGATATTGGCGAACACCGGACCTTTTACGAAATGGAATTGTCTCGACTCATTCAGGATCTCGGTACCGACGATATCGGATGGCATCAGGTCAGGTGTAAACTGGATACGGCTGAAGCTGAGTCCCAAGGCCTGTCCGATTGTGTTGACAAGCAAGGTCTTTGCCAACCCCGGGACACCCACTAACAAGACATGTCCCTGACAAAAAATAGACAGAATGGTGTTATGGACGATTTCTTCCTGACCCACAATCACCTTGCCGATCTCTTGACGCAACCGGCTATATTTCTCCACCAGAGCTTTGGCTCCTTCGATGTCGGAATTATACATTGATGCAGTGTTTCTAAGTTATACTGGTTATTCCTTTTTATTCTTTCACTTGCCATTCGAAATGGAAGTCGCAATCGGCGAAATCCTTGTCAATATGGATGAAGGCTTTCTTAGCCTTTTGGCGAATCCAGTTTGCGATGGCCTGTTGGTTTTTATCACTGACGGCCCATGTCTGGACACGAGCGTAGTCATCGGTCAAATTCGCCTTGTGGGCGTCGATTTTTTTCTTCACCACGACGAGACGGAATGCGTCTTTATTGTCGCTGGTGGTCATGGGGACTGGGTCACTCACTTGGTTGACATCGAGTTTGCTGATGACGAAAGCCAGGTTTTTCAGTTCCGGGAAATAGCCTTCCAGTTCCTGAAGGTCTTGAAGGCCAAGACGGTTGCCTCCGTAGGCAGGGTTCATGATATAGCCACCGTTGGTTTTGGAGTCATCGTCGCTGAACTTTTTACAAGCCTCCTCGAAGGTCATCTCACCGCTTCTGATGAGTGCGGCAGCGGAGTCGAGCTCATGTTGAGCCTCTTCAAGAGCCTCGACAGGTACTTTGGCAGTCATCAAGATATGGCGGCAGTTGACATAGTCTCCTCTTCGTTCAATCAGCTGTATGATATGGAAACCGAACTGAGTCTCCACCACTTCCGAAATCTCGCCTTCTTTGAGATTAAACGCCACGTTCTCAAACTCTTGAGCAAACTCACCGCGTCCTCTGAAGCCTAGTTCACCGCCTTTCTTGGCAGAGCCTGGATCCTCAGAATACAGGACAGCCATCATGGAGAAGCTCTCCCCATCGAGGATACGGCGACGTAACTGATAGAGTTGGTCTTTCACTTTCAGCTTCTCATCGATGCTGATGGGGGGACGTTTCACAATCTGTGCGATTTCATATTCAGTGTCGATCATAGGCAGGCTGTCTTGGGGCATCCGCTGGAAAAAACTCTTGACTTCGGCGGGAGTCACCACCACTCCTTTCAGGATGTCAGCTTTGACTTGGTCTTGCAGCATCTTGTCTTTGACCATCCGGCGAAGCTCGTCTTTGATTTCTGACATGGTTTTGTTAAACACTGACTCCAGTTTCTCCTGAGATCCCGCACGACCAATCAAGTCGCTGATACGGCGGCTGAGTTCTGCTTCCACCTCATCATCCGAAACGGTGAGGCTGTCCATCTCCGCCTGATTCAACATCAGTTTCTGAAACAGCAGGTCCTCCAGAATCTCACAACGAACTGATGACCCAGCACCTTCCGTGCCGACCTGCATCCGGTATTGCAGGTATTGGCTCTCCACGTCCGACTGAAGGATGATATTCTTGCCGACCACTGCGACCACCTTGTCCACGACTTGCGAGCTGCTTTTAGGCTGAGCCGAGGCGGCCAGAGAGATGGCCATCATTGTCAGTAACACGATTCTTTTCAACATAATTACGTCTTTAATAGATTTCAAACACTTTTTCCTTTTGAGCTTTCTCGTACAAGTCATTGGCCATCTGAGAAAGCAGGGTCTTCTGTCGCATCAGAAGAATGATATTTTTGATGTTCTCACTTTCAATCTCCAAAGGAGAAAGGCTCTCCTCCAAAAGATAGTCCTCGAAGCGAATCATATACACGAGGTTGTCTTTCTCAAACGACACGAATTTGTTTTTCTTGAGAAAACTCTCGGTGTTGTACACTTCGATGGGCACTTGGGTCAGGAGATCGTCAAAACGCACCCAGGAATCAACATCAAGGAAACTGGTCACCGCGTAATGAGTGGCCAACGCATCAAGTTTGGGGAGCATCAAGGTATCACGGTTACTCATCAGCTGTTGAAACTCTTTGCGGTGTTTACAATCTTGATCCAGGATGACATAGGCGGTCTTCACCATCGTCGATCTTAGCTGGAAGTTCTGTTTGTTATCCTCATAATACTGATTCAGTTCTTCCTCGCTAACCACCGTGTCAAGATATTGCTCAATCAGCTTTGACTCGTATGCATAGATCACCAAGGAGTTGCGATAGTCTTGCAGTTGTTTTGAGAAGTCCAGTTGATCGGGGGCAAGGTTTTTTTCCGCCTGATGGATCAGCAGCTGACGACGAATCCAGGAGTCGATGAAGGCATTGACACGGGACAAGCTGTCCAAGCGGTTAGCCTCGGCAGACACCACGCCAGCCAAGTCCTCTGCATAGAGCTTATTCCCATAGCATTCCGCCACCACCACACGATCTGATTTCACGAGATAATCGCGGCATCCTGTAGCGACGACCAGCAGGGCAAGAACCAAAAGGACAGGTTTTCTCATTGATAGCGTTTCCTAACCTGGTTCAGCACTTTCTCATCAATCTGCACTGGATATTTTTTATGCAGCGCGTCCATCCACTTTTCCTCGAGTTCCACTTGATAGTCAGAGGTCACCAGGCCTTTCGCCTCGCGCAAGGTCTTGATTTCAGGCTTGCGTACTTGGAGGATGTTGACGATAGTGGTGGAGTTGTCGATGGTAGATGGGAATTCTTTTCTCACGCCAGCTTTCCATTCAGTTTCTTCGACATACTGGTTTTCGCCATGCTGGAAGAAGTTCTTTTTCACGTAGGTGCCATTCAGGGAATCACGCACAAAGGCTGCTTTCAGCGTGTCCAAAGGCAGGTTCTCGTCGAGAAGTTCCCTCACTCTGGGAAGCATCTCCTTTTTGGGCACGGTGACATAGAGAACTTCGACGCGGTCTTTCCACATATATTTGGAGGCGTTGCGGTCATAAAACTCTTGCAGGCCAACGGTATCGGTGATGGCCTTGTTCCACACTTGTTGTTCCATGAGGTCAAAGAGCAGGATGCCGTCGTTGTATTCCTGAACCAGGGTTTTGAAATCAGGATATTTCTCTTCAAGATGCAGGTCCGCGTAATCCAGGACTTTCTGGTTCTGGAAAGCGTCATACAGTTGGTAGGCGTAGGTATGGGGGCTGAGGAATCGTTGAGGCGACTGTTTTGATTTGATATAAGTCACAAAATCGCTCACAGTGCTCTTGGCATCTCCGATACGGAAGAGCTCCGCATTCATATCCACTTGTTCGGCGGGCACGAAGGCAGCTCTCACCAACGTGCTGTCAACCGTCTCCATAAAACCATTGAGGTTATTCACATTTTCCTTGAAGCCATAATCCTTTTTAATCTGTTGAATGACAACTTCTTCAGTCTTCTTGGAGCGCATATCTTTTTCGATACGGCTTGAAATACCTTGTTTTTCGCTTTCAAAGGTGCCGACACCGGTGTTGCTCAACAGTTTAACGATATGGAAGCCATAGTTGGTGCGGATAGGTTTTGAGAACTCGCCCTGTTTCAAGCCCTTGAGAGCCTCGACAAATTGAGGGACGACACGGCTGACTGAAAAAGGAGAGAGGCTGCCTTTGTTGTTTTTGGTGCCATTGTCATCAGAATATTTCAGCACCATTTCGTTCCAGTTGGAGCCTTTGTTTTCAACCAGTTGTTTATAGATGTTCTCCGCTTTTTCTTTCACAGCCTGCACATCCTCGTCGGAGGCATTTTGTGGCAAAGCGAGGAAGATATGGGCTGCGTCGATAGTGCCCATAGCGTCGGTGATGCTGCTGACCTTGATGAGATGGTAGCCGAAATCGCTTCTTACAGGCATTGAAATCTCGCCTTCGCTGAGGCTATATGCGGCAGACTCGAAGGGATACACCATGTCGAACACGGTGAAATAGCCCAAGTCACCTTGGTTGCCTTTACGAGCCGGGGTCTTCTCGGTAGCCTTCACATCATGGGCGGAAGGATCTTGTGAATACAGCACGGCGAGACGACCGAAGTCCTCACCTTTGAGGGCTTTTTCTCGGATTTCCATCGCTTTGTTATAGGCCTTCAAGGTGTCAGAAGGCAGGGCATGCTTGTCACAGGTAATCAAGATATGGGAAGCTCTGATGTCCTTCTGTTTTCGCTGATAGGCTTCTTCCACCAGTTCTTCGCTGATATGATCGTCAGTGAAATATGGCTTTGCCAGCTGTTTCCGGTAGCCCTCAAATTCCTTCTTGAATTTGGCATTGGTATCGAGTTTCAGATCGTAAGCTTCCATCACTTTCATCCGGAAGTTCACAAACAAGTCGAGATATTCATCCACTGACTTTTTCTCAATGACATCGCTTTTGAGGTTGTTTTTGTTATACACATCGCAAAACTCCTTGACGGTGACTGGGGTGTCGCCGATGGTCATCAAGACTTTTTTATCCAGTTTCGACTGTCCTGAAGCACCAAGGAAAGCCATAGACATGATGGCCAATGCGGTGATTCTCAAAACATTTATTCTTTTCATGGTTATAGGTTGTTATGAATTCAATCAAAAAAAATCAAGATCTCTTACTATAGTTAGGTGCTTCTTGGGTGATGGTGACATCATGGGGATGGCTTTCGAGGATGCCCGAACTGGTGATGCGGATAAACTTGGCATTTTTCAGTTCATCGATGGTATGGGATCCAGTGTATCCCATGCCGGAGCGGAGTCCGCCGACCATTTGATAAACCACTTCGGAGAGGGAGCCTTTGTAAGGCACGCGTCCTGCGATGCCTTCCGGGACCAGTTTCTTAATATCGTCTTCCATATCCTGGAAATAGCGGTCTTTGGAGCCACACTGCATCGCTTCGAGAGAGCCCATGCCACGATAAGTCTTGAATTTACGTCCTTCAAAGATGATGGTATCTCCTGGTGACTCGTCAACACCGGCAAAGAGGGACCCTGCCATGATGGAAGAGGCGCCTGCGGCGAGTGCTTTGACGATATCTCCTGTATAACGGATGCCGCCGTCAGCGATGATAGGCACGTCGATGCCTCTCAGGGCGTGCGCCACGTCGAGCACCGCTGTCAGCTGCGGTACACCAATGCCAGCGACGACACGGGTGGTGCAGATGGAGCCAGGGCCGATACCCACCTTGACGGCGTCAGCACCCGCCTCGACGAGAGCCAGTGCGGCCTCGCCTGTAGCGATGTTACCCGCAACGATGTCGATGCCACCGAAACGTTCGCGCAAGGTCTTGACCATGTCGATCACCCCTTGTGAATGGCCATGGGCAGTGTCCACCACCAAGGCATCGACACCTGCTTCAACCAAAGCATCCGCGCGTTCAATCGTGTTGGCGGTGATGCCCACGGCAGCAGCGACACGAAGTCTTCCCTTGCTGTCCTTGCAGGCATTGGGACGGGCTTTCACCTTTATGATATCCTTATAAGTTATCAATCCCAACAGGCGGTTTTCCTTGTCCACCACAGGAAGCTTCTCAATCTTGTATTGTTGCAAGATATCGGCAGCTTTCTCAAACGACACCTCGGTAGTGGTGATCAGGTTCTCACTGGTCATCACCTCGCTGATCGGGCGGTCCAGGCCACGTTCGAAACGGAGGTCACGGTTGGTGACAATGCCTTTCAGGTAGTTATGGCTGTCAATCACCGGGATACCACCAATATGGTACTCGCTCATCAGGTTCAGGGCATCACGCACCGTGGCATCCACATGGATGGTGATAGGATCTGTGATCATGCCATTCTCGGCACGTTTCACCTTCTTCACCTCAGAGGCTTGCTTTCCAATCGACATGTTTTTGTGAAGGACTCCGATACCCCCTTCCTGAGCGATGGCGATTGCCATGCGTGACTCAGTGACCGTATCCATACCGGCGGAGACAATGGGAATGTTCAGCTGTATGTTACGGGTAAAACGGGTCTTCAAACTGGTTTCACGAGGAAGCACATTACTATACGAAGGGACCAATAAGACATCGTCATAGGTCAGACCTTCGCCAACAAATTTATCACTCTCGAATGACATAAATTAAAGCATATAATTTAATCGGCAAAGATAAGAAAAAAATCAATTCACAACAATGTTACGATAAAGTTCCACACCATCTTCATCGACACAGCGCAGTTCATAGCTGCCTTTCTCTACATCGATAGGCATTTGGTGGTTCAGTCGTGTGGTTCCGAGGAAGACATCGTTCATGGTCCAGAAGATAGTCTTCTTAGGGTTACGGTGAGCGATTTCAAAGATGACTTGTTGTCGGTCACCCCGGATGCCGACAGGGATGACAACATGGGCATCGGACTTGGGATAGACAAAAGCCATCATGTCGTCAGGATGGGCTGTGGCACAGGCGGGGTACATGGCTGGCAGGGAACGGTAGCGTGCGGAATGACGTTTAAAGAACATCTCCTGCACTGGAGGAAGCACGAAATAAGTCTCAAATCTTTTTTGATCGACGGGATAGCAGTCGGGAAGCACCTGGTATTGCCGTGTGGAATCGAGGAACACTTTCTTATGGAAGGGGCATTTACCGGTTTTGATTTCCACGTCAGGCATGGCCACCTTAAGGGTGTTTTTACACAGGTCAGAGGGAGGATAGCCTGAATCGGCGCACACCTCCACCTCGATGGCTTGGGGTGTGGAAGCAGGATAGGTATAGCTGTCTTTCAGCACACTGGCGACATCGAACATCAGCGGGGCGGCAGAACCCACACCCGTGAGTCCAGGTCTCCCCTCTCCATCGGCATTGCCGACCCAAACGCCGATGACATATCGGTCGGTCAATCCGATAGCCCAAGCGTCTTTGAAACCGTAACTGGTCCCCGTTTTCCACGCCACCTGCTTCGAGGACGAGAAGCCACTCCATCCTGTCTGGTTGGTAGGACGGGTCAAGCCTTTCATCACATCGAAGGTGATGGCAATGGCATCTGGGGAGAAAGGCATGTTCTCATCGGAACCGTCCCCGTCAAAATCCTCGTTGAACACGGAGGCGAGCGTCCTTCCCATACGGGCATAGACGTTGACCAGATCGTATAATGAAGCCTCTGCTCCACCCACGATGAGCGACAGTCCATAATGGTCAGCATCATAAACAACACCCGACAAGCCGAGTCGTCTCAACAAACCATGGAACTTTTGGTGACCATATTGTTTGAGGAGATAGACAAAGGGAGCGTTCAACGAATGCTGTAGTGCGGTGTTTGCCGGAACGGCCCCCCAATACTGGCCTGAATAGTTCTTCGGGGTGAAACCCGAGAGGTTCATCGGGACATCAGGAAGTAACAGGGTGGGAAGCAAAGTGCCTTCATCGAGCATGGCAGCGAAAAGAAAAGGTTTCATGATGCTTCCAGTGGAACGCTGAGCTTTCACCATATCGACCATGGCAGCATCTTTCGCATGAACGTTGTTACCGACATAAACCACGGTTTCTTGTTTCAAATAGTCAACCACATACACGGCTGCGTTCTCGATTTGATTCAGGGTATTATTTTGGTGATGACGATCCATGATATCCATCACCGTGCGTTGCAATTGGTAATCCAAATCAGAATGAATCAGCTGTCCATGCCTTGTCTTTTCGTGTTCCATCAGGTAATGATAGGCGAACACAGGCATGTCGTAGGGTTTGGAGGGCAGACGTTCCATCATGGCGAGCTCACAATCGTCAAGACTCAGCTTAGGAAGTTCCCATCGTTTGGGGCTGTGGACTTTTGACTGTGTCATGCGGAGCAAAAGGGCGTCTCTTTTATCGAGCAACCGTTCCCTGGCCTTGCCAGGATGAATCATGGAAGGGGCGTTAGGCAACACAGCCAGGGTGGCCGCCTCGCTCCAGGTCAGACGGTCGGGGGTGGTATGAAAATAACGCCAAGCCGCCGCATCGATGCCGACCACATTGCCGCCAAAAGGGGCATGGGCGGCATAAAGGTCAAAGATGGACTTCTTGGAGTAATGCAACTCCAGACGCATGGCCAAGATCACCTCAAGGAACTTCTCGCCGTAAGTCCTGGGCTTGTTTTTTCTGGCCAGACGAACCACCTGCATAGAGATGGTGCTGCCTCCACGCACCACCTTCCCTGCCCTGCTGTTCTCCACCAAGGCTTGAAAGAAAGCGACAGGATTGAAACCGAAATGACGAAAAAACTGCTGGTCCTCAAATTCCAAGACGCAAGCAGTATATTTCGGAGAGTAATTGTTGCTGGCAGGAAAACGCCATTGTCCGTCACTGGCGATATGCGCGCCGAGCAACTCCCCGTCTTTAGCCAGCAACACGGTGGAATACGGATCGTCGAACCTCGGCACGGGGATACATAAAAAAAGAAAGAACAGGCCTGTGATCACCAGGCCTGTTCTGTAAAGGAAGCGTCGCGTCATTTGACGACCACCGGACGAGCCGGCACCTTATAATAAATGTCGTTGTTGTACATGTCCTCACAACGGACAGCAGGCAACATATAAGTACCTTCGTAGGTGGCATTCAGCTTGAGCTTGAAGGTAGCGTGCGACTTAGGAGCCAGGTCGAAGAAGAAGTAGGCACGGTCGTCGCGGATATCCAGATGCTTGGCATCCTGATTGCTATTGACGCCACCCAAGCGTTCATTGACAATCTCCCAGCCTGAAGCCAGATAGTAGGACAAGGCCAGCTCCGTCACCCTGTAATCGCCGGTGTTCTCCACTGTAATCTCCACGGAGAAGTCAGTGCCCATCGGCAATGAGGCGGGATTGAGGGCGGCACCCTTCTTGTCGAAATAGTTCACCTTCATTCGGATGTAGTTACCACCTTCCTGGGTGTCATACTCTGCCAAAGCGGTCTTGGTATAGACTTTTGCCGTCACCTTCTGGTCGGAGTTGTTGGTGATTTCCACCTTGTTAGAGCCAAGTTTCGGGACAGCGTTATAAGCAGCCGAGCCGATGTTGGTGTTCAAGGTGTGCTGTTCACCATTATACTTCACCGACACAGAGATGGGGGAATTGGTGGTTCCCATCTTCTCGGCATATTTACCCAAGGCAAACAACGCGAAGGCCGTCGATTGAGTGTCTAACCATTCGTTGGAATTCAGAATCTCGCAAAGATCGTTGACATGGCTTTGGATTAACTCCTTATCCTTGCCACAGAGAATCTCTGAATAGGTCAAGAAGGCCAAGTCGCGAGTGGTGGAACCGTAAGATGAGATGTAATCGGAGAGCTTCTCCCCTTGCTCCATGGCTGGCCAGAACTGCGAAACCATGTTCTTCTTGCCCACCTGTGCGTAGGTGGCGGCAGTCAACAAAGAAGTAAGGCTGTATTTGAATTTGATTTCCTTAAACCTATTGAGTGCACCCATCTCCGGAGCGTTACCGAGTGCCAGCACAAACAGACGATAGGCCTGAATGGTCTCGCCCTGCGGGAAGTCAGGATTATTTCTCCAAGCCTTGGCGATGTCGGCCTGATGCGCGATGATGCCATCATAGAGGTAAGCAGGCACATCAAAGCCTTGGTTCCTGGCTTCCACCAAGAAATGTAAGGCATAGAGCTCCGTCCAAGGATCGGAATAGTTGCCTCCCACCCAGTTGGTGAGGGAGAAGTCGGCTTTTTGATACGATTTCAGACTGTTGATGCCATTTGCGATGGCGTCACGGGTCTTGCCTTGCTCCTCGTCACTCTGTTGGATGAAGTAATTAAAATATAATTGTGGGAATGCAGCAGACACCACTTGTTCGAGGCAACCGTATGGATAGGTGCTCAAGTAATTAAGACGGCTATAGAAATCAACAGGGATGAGCGAGGCCACCATGACATTACCTTCTTGAGTGCCATTCAGACCTTTGACATCGAAGTTGACAGTCTTGCTGGCTTTGGGTTCAAGCACTTCGGTATAGGTTGTACGTCTCTCCGCGTAGGGCATACGGATGGGGATGACGGTAGTAGTCTGTGCTTCGTAGCCGCCACCAGAGATCTTGACATCCATGGTAGCGTTACCGAGGGTCTCGGGGACTTTCACTTTCATGGCGACCAGGGCTTCTCCATTCTCATCCACCGTGACGGAAGACGGCACTTCACCGAGGGCGTTAAGGTTCTTGTTGTTCACGGTGACGTTCAGGTTCTTGCCTTTCATCGTCGGGGCCAGCACTTGCACTTTAAGGGTCATCTCGTCGCCAGGTGCAGTGACACGAGGTGCCGAAGGATAGAGGGTGATGGGGTCGATGACCTTCATCTCTTTCTCGGCGGAGCCAGAGGCCTTACCATTGCCTTTAGCCACCACCATGAAGCGCAAAGCGCCTGAGCATTGCGGCACCTCGAAGTCATGGGTGTTGGTGGCACCGGCTTTCAGCTCGAAAGGTCCCAAGGTGACAGCGTAAGCCTTGAAGCGTTTGTCGAGAGTGACTTCCTGGTTGATGAATCCGTCACCGCCGACTGCATAGAGGGTGCCGAGTTCGCCGGAGAAGGCATCAATGACATATTCGTAGTTATCCCAAGTCCGCACTTTGAGCGACTGTTTCGCATTGAAATAGTTATAAGGACTGGGAGTAGCGTAGTTGGTCAATCCGAGGATGCCCTCATCCACCACAGCCAAGGTATAGGTCATGGCTTTGGAATGCTCTTCCTTGACCGTCACCTGGATATTTTTCTTCGTGTTGGAGGTCTCAGGAACGCCCAAGACAGGCTTCAGTTGCAGGTCGCCGTTTTCCACTTTAACGGGGATGACGCCATACATACGGAGAGGCATGTCGTTGCCTGCGTTACGCGGTTGGATCAAGGAGACATAGACATAGACATTGGGGATCATCTCCTCAGTGGCTTTGATTTCCACTTGTCCCTCATTACTCAGTTTATCCACCAAGATGCTTTGCAGGACTTTGTCATTAGCTTCAACGGTAACCAAAGCTTTGGCTTTCTCATTAGCGGGGAAGCTCACGATGATGTTCTCGCCCACCTTATAGGTATCCTTGTTGCTGTTCATGGCCAGCTGCATGGGTCCGTCGGTGCTACCTGTGGAGTGGATGGCGGCATAGTCCCAGTCGAAGCGCATCACTTTGGCGAAGGTGTTGCCACCTTGCTCATCGGTGATGACCAGGAGATACAGTCCCCATTTCTCGTTAGGCACATTGAGTGTCAGCTCTGTCTTACCGTTGTTGCAGGTCAGCGTTCCACTGCTTTCGGGATTCTTGTAGGTTCCGCTGATGTATTTCTTCAGGGAATAGCTGTCCTCGCTTGACCACCACCAATAGCCATCAAGCTTATAGAACTGATAGCTGAGGGCAATGGTTGACTTGGCGATATCGCCGTTTTCCTTGACCACCGCGATGGGGAATCTCCAGTTACGGTTGGTGAAGTAATAATCTCCGTACTTGGACTCCGTTTGCGGGAATTCGACTCCGACGTAGCGTTCGTATGGAGAGAGCATAGCGGAAGAAGAGGAGATGCTGAAGTCGCCGCCTTGTTCAAACACCTTGGTGGTGAAGGTAGCTTTCATCATCTCGTTGGAACTCAGTTCCGCCAGCGGGTCGAAGCCGACGGAGGCGTTGCCTTGTCCGTCAAGCGGGCCACTGAACAGCGACAGCTCTTCGGGATAGAACTCCTCCGAGTCATTGCCGAAGGTGTAAGTTGGGTAGTTCTTAAAGCTAGTCTGACCTTGACGCACGCGGACATCGATCTCCGCTTTGAGGCCTGAGGCGATGAGGCCATTGAGCCATTTCGCATTTAATTTGGCGACACGAGGGTTAGTGAGGCTAATTACCTCAGGGGTGTTAAACTTGATTTCCAAACGGTTAGGTTTCACTGTCTCCACCCTCAGGTATTGATCGACCATGCTGTTGCCAACTTTGAAGCTGGCTCTCCAGAGGCCTGTCTCATCGTTAGGGCTGGTAGGCACTTTGAAAGTATAGATGCCACCGACGGGGGTGTTGTTAGACTGGCGCGCGTACATCCTGTTGGAGGCGTCACGGACTTCCAATACCACGGGATAGTCAGCGGGCAGCGTAGAGCCGAAGTCCGAAAGCATAAGGTTCAGCTGCAGCTCATCACCAGGACGCCAGACCCCACGGTTAGAATAAGCGAAGGCAGCCACACCTTTTTCAACACTTTGGCCACCCACATCAAACTTACTATACGATAGAGAATTACCATTATTGGTCTTAATCACCGACTGGCCACCCTTACGATCCTTAGCGACGACAAAAGCCGGACGGTTTTGGCACGAAAGCTGGACATGACCTTTGCTATCGGTCTTTCCCGAGCAGATTGGTTGGCGTTGGAAGTTATAAGCGGTGACATCCACACCTGAAGCCGGCGTGGCATCAGAGATGGTAAACACATACACATCAAGATTCTCTTCCCCGCCCATCTTAGCGGTAATGGCGAGGTCGGTAACGATGACGTTCTTCTCGGTCTCCACCCAGTTGTAATAGTAACATGCGAGCGGGTCGTCCCATTCGCCGTCATAGTCATGATTCTTGAAGGAATAGGCTTCACCATCCCAGTATTTGGCTTCCAATGCCTCGTCTTCGAGGGTGAGTTGTTTGGACTCATCAGTGGCGAAGGCATAGTCGGCAGGTCCGAAGTCGAGGATGAGCTGATACATGTCACCCGCTTTCACATCGACATAGTTAGAAAGCATGATGGGGAAGGTCTTCCATTGGTTAGGTGTGGGGTTGTCGAGTGAGAGGCGCACTTTCTTCACCAGACGTCCCACTTTTCTGATGCCATTCACCTCATCCAATTCATTGTCTTGATAGAACGAGAGGATGTTATCGTCAAAGACGCGGACGATACGAAGCGTCACGGAGTTAAGGCAGATAGCGTCAAAATAGATGGTGGCGTCACTCACTTCAGGGATGAGGACACCTTTCTCTGTCCAGCGCACCTTAGGTTGGAGGTCCGTCAGGTCGAAGGTGAAGGACTGCGAATCACGGAGCGAGTTGCCGTCCTCGTCCTTGATGCCCGAGCCCACTGTCAGGGTAACGTCTTCAAGCTGATAGGAATAGAGGTTGGACTTATCGAAATAGAGGACGATTTTGTTGCCCACGATCTCGGAACGGTAGCCCATCTTGGGTTCCACGGTGAGGAAGCCATCGATGTTACTATGTTTGAGAGGCTGTGAGAAGATCAGGGTACTGGTGCTTTGTTCCTTATCTACTTTAAGGTCAACGACTTTGAATTCATCTTTGGCGCACACCAGGAGGTTACGGGTGGCTTTTGATTTGGATTTCAAAGGCTTGCCGTTGAGAACCAAATCGATTGAGGTGTCGCTGTTGCCTCTTTTGATGTTAGTCACTTGGAAGTTATACTTCCGGTCGCCCAGATAATGAGGGATGACACTATATTTACTGACAAACTCAGGTTCAAAGATCTTCAGGGCTTCTTCTTCCTCGACGGGCATGGTGAAGAAGACCTTCACATCATATTGCACTTCATCGGCGGTATAGGTAGGTTCCACATCGATGAGGCTGAAATTCTGAACCGGTTGTTGTTCAGGCTTTTTCTCGCCATGATCACAAGATGACAGGGCGAAAAAAGCCAAGACCCCGACAATCAGCGTCAGGGTTTTTGACCATTTAAAAGTTTTCATAATCATCAATTTTTACATTGTTAAGCGTCGATATTGGCGTATGTGGCGTTTTGCTCGATGAACTCGCGTCGTGGGCCGACGTCATCGCCCATGAGCATGGAGAAGATATGGTCAGCTTCCATGGCGTTTTCGATGGTCACCTGACGCAGGGTACGGTTGGCCGGATCCATGGTAGTCTCCCACAGCTGTTCGGGATTCATCTCACCGAGACCTTTGTAGCGTTGGATGTCGTAGCCACTCACGGTGCCGTTTTTGGTCAGTTCGGCGAAGGCGGTAACGCGCTCCTCGTCGGTCCAGCAGTAACGGATGGGTTTAACACCGCGTTTGATCAAGTAAAGCGGTGGGGTGGCACAATAGACATAGCCTTTTTCGATCAGTTCACGCATATAGCGGAAGAAGAAGGTCAGGATAAGGGTGGTGATGTGACTGCCGTCAACATCGGCATCGGTCATGATGATGACCTTGTGGTAGCGCAGTTTCTCCAAGTTAAGGGCTTTGCTATCCTCTTCGGTGCCAATGGTGACGCCAAGGGCAGTATAGATGTTACGAATCTCCTCGCTCTCGAAAGCGCGGTGTTGCATGGCCTTTTCCACGTTGAGGATCTTTCCTCGCAGCGGAAGGATGGCTTGGAAGGTACGGTCGCGACCTTGTTTGGCGGAGCCACCTGCGGAGTCGCCCTCCACGAGGTAAAGCTCTGTCTTGGCGGGATCACGTTCTGAACAGTCAGCGAGTTTGCCAGGCATGCTGAAAGAAGAGAGCACCCCTTTGCGTTGCACCATCTCGCGGGCTTTCCGCGCCGCTTGACGTGCTTGAGCGGCCAGCACGACCTTGTCAAAAATCAGCTTAGCCTCTTTGGGATGTTCTTCCAAATAATTGGTCAGGTGTTCGCCCACGATGGAGTTGACGATACCCATGACCTCGTCGTTGCCAAGTTTGGTTTTGGTTTGTCCTTCAAATTGAGGTTCTGGCACTTTTACAGAGATGACGGCGGTAAGACCCTCACGGAAGTCATCCGGGGAAATCTTCACTTTCGACTTCTCCAACAATCCCGATTTCTCCACGTAGGCGTTGAAGGAACGGGTAAGTCCCGAGCGGAAACCCTGCAAGTGAGTACCACCCTCAATAGTATTGATATTATTTACGTATGAATGTAGATTTTCAGAATATTCAGCATTATATTCCAAAGCAATCTCCACTGGCACGTTGTTACGCTCGCCGGAAATGGAGATGGGTTCAGGAATCAGCTTCTCGCGGTTGGCGTCAAGGTAGGAGATGAAATCGATGAGGCCGTTTTCGGAATAGAAGGTATCCGAACGATAGGAGCCGTCTTCCAGTTTGTTACGTTTGTCGGTAAGCACGATGGTGATGCCATGGTTCAAATAGGCGAGTTCCCTCATGCGGTTTGCCAGGGTGTCGTAATCATATTCGGTATGGAGGAAGATGCTGCCATCAGGCTGGAAGGTGATACAAGTGCCATTCTTGTTGGTCTCGCCCACCACTTTCACTGGATAGAGCGGTTTGCCGTATGCATATTCTTGGCGGAAGATCTTACCCTCACGGTAAACCTCCGCAGTCAGATGGGTGGAAAGTGCGTTGACGCAGCTGACACCGACACCGTGCAAGCCACCTGACACTTTATAGGAACCTTTGTCGAACTTACCACCGGCGTGCAACACGGTGAGGACGACCTCGAGGGCCGAGCGTTTTTCTTTTTCGTGCATACCTGTAGGGATGCCACGTCCATTATCGAGGACGCTGATGGCGTTCCCTTCCAAAATATCCACCGTGATATGGTCGCAATAGCCGGCCATTGCCTCATCGATGGAGTTGTCAACAACCTCGTAAACAAGGTGATGCAATCCACGGAAGTGGACATCACCGATATACATGGCAGGGCGTTTGCGAACCGCTTCAAGGCCTTCAAGCACCTGAATCTTATTCGCACCGTATTCTTCGCTTGCTAATTCTCTTTTTTCTTCTTCAGTCATGACTATACCTTAATAATTATTTATTGCATTTTATAAAAATGCAAAGATAAACAATTTAACCGAAAGAAGGCCAAAAAAGTTGAAAAAAATGTTTTTTGCCAAAAATGGCTTAAAGCGAAGAAAAAAGGCCAATTTTTGGATTCATGGTGAAAAATCAGAATCTCATCTTTACGCCCGCAAAGAATTCGATGCCTGTAACGGGATAATTCAGATAGAGTTCATAGCGTTGATGGAGCAGGTTATTGATTTTGGCGAACACGGTCAGCTCGTCCCTGACTTTATAATCTGCGCCGATGCCGAGATCCAGCACTGGTTTCAGCTTGAAACTTGGGGTAAGTGCCAACGGTGCATCAAGCCGTGCGTAACGACCACCTTGGTAAAGGAAGGAGGAATAGAGTGACAGGTCGTCATTGAAATCGTATGTCACCTTGAGTTTTCCCTCGAAGCCGGGGCGATAGAGGGCATGGTCCAGCAAGGTCGTATTGTAATTGTTATAAGCCACGCCGGCGTCCACGGCCAGTTTGTCCCAGGCCAGCCATCTCGCATCTGCCAGCACGCTCACCACCCGAGTCTCGTCATAGAAAAGCCCGAATCTGTTCTGCACTGGGAGGCCATCCACCTGGTGAGAGGAGACCGTATAGAACGGGTCATCCATGGTATGGCGGTACCGTACCCCAAGATGGAGGTCGAGGGTATTCATGATATTGGTGCGGATGCCACCGTCAAAGCCGAGCTTCACATTCGACAGGCCCAGGGTGAACTGTCCACCAAGAAAAGGATTGTCGCCAGCCAGTTCGCTGAAAGTGAGTTGTTTCCGTCCACCAAATAGCCCGGCATAGAACTCCACTTTCTTTTCCAGCACAAAGAGGCTCCCTTGTAAATCGGGGCGAATCGTCACCCTGGAATTGAAATTGACAAGGTATCCTATCACATCGACTCCAAGACCCAGATGCAGGCGATAGAACTCATCCTTCATCTCCAGATAAGGAGCTATTTTGAACCACAGCTGTCTTTGATTGACAGGCGTCGTGCTCGCGTCGTACTCAGGATGGAAGGAATGGAAGAGAAGTTCCACGTTGACACCCAGCTTCTGGGGATGATTCTTATCGCCCCACCAATTGTTGAGGTACCCGATACCATAACGGAGATTGGAGTAATGCTCCGCCGCGTTGAAAGCGGAAAACATGTAATGATAATCCAGTGACGCGTCATGGATCAGCTCTCTGTTCCGGGTGGAAGTCGATGCCATAGCGGCGCTGAAGCCGATGGTGTTATAAGTCTGCCGGGGAGTAGCCTGGACAAGAGCCGACTCACTTCCGGTCCATGAGGAAGGTCTGACGCCATAATAATGCACCACATCGTTTTTATAATAGACATCACCATTAAGCTGGATGTTGTTGAAGCGGCGGCTGGAAAGCGCAATATCGAACCGGTTGTTCATATAGCCCGAATACGCGTAGTCCTTCAGGCCAAGCCATGAGGAATAATGGTCGATACCCACACCCAGTCCAAGCGTCTTGGTCAGCATGGAATGGTGCTTATAGAAGAACTGGGGTGACAACCGGGTCCCGATGCCTGCCATGAGGAAGTTCTTCGTCACAGGCTCCGTGTTGATGTCCTTTGTGTTAAGGGTCAAAGCGCTCAACGGGTCAAGTTTCACCGGAAAACGATGCTGTATCTCCATGATTTTGGTCCCCGTGCCAGGCATGGAGAACGATGGGACGGGAGTCTCAGCCTGGATGAGGATTTTATCCACTTTGTTGACTTTGGGGCGGTAGGTTCCTTCGATGGTCACCTCTTCGTTATGTTGTGCGAAAAGGCTGATGTTCAGCAATAAAGCCAAACTCAATAATACGGGTTTGTATGACATGGCCATGGTGATTTCAGGAATTATTATTCTTTAATGTGATCCAGACGATGCTGGGCTTCGGTTTTCAGCTCTGTGATGGAGCAGTTGTCGATGACGCTGCGCAAGGTCTCTTTTGCCTGGAAGGTGTTGTTCTTTTCAACGTACACGTCCGAGAGCAAAATAAAGGACTTGGCGACCCAATACTCGTGTGTGGAGAACTTGTCAGAGATGTCGAACACCTTGTTCTCCGTCTCATCGAGTTTGCCTTGTTTGAAGGAGCACACTGCTGAGTAATAAGCGCTCTCTGCGCCAAACACCGACTTGTCGGCACGGGAGCTCTTGTCGAGCCATTGCAAGGCCGTTGTGTAATTACCTTTCATGAAATAAGACTTCCCGACGATGTGGTTGATTTGGTTGGTTTGTTCGACGGTCAAGTCCTTCGACTGGATGAGGTTCTCCCCCATCTCGATGGCCTTGTCGTAGTCATCACGGAAGTAATAGCTCTTCATGCTTCCCTCGAGGGCTTCCAGTTTGCGCAGCGGCTCTTCGGTCACGGCGGCCAGGCGGGCATAATGGGTCCCGGCCTGTTCGTAGTTACCGCGGTCATATTCGATACGAGCCAATTTCAAGAGGGCTTGGTCGGTATAGTCGTTGTTGGGTTGGTTCAGAATATAAGTCAGATGGTTGACCACTTCGTCCTCTGTGCCCACTTTCTCAGCGCATTCGACCGCATATTGATGTGCTTTCAGCGAGAAGGCACCCCTTTGGAATTGGTCGAAATAGTATTTCAAGGCCTTTTCGGCTTCCTGATATCGGCCATCGAGGAAGAAGTTCTCCGCATTGGCGAAAGCGAGAGAATCCTGTTGTGTCACCTGAATCTGTCCTGATCCTGAGTTTTCCACGAAGGTGAAGTAGCTGTTCAGGTCGTTGCGTTCCATGAAAATACTCCTTATGATGGAGAGTGCCTCACGCGACTCGTCGGTGTTCGGGTAGTTGGTTACCAGCGTCTTGAGGTTGGTCAACGCCTGTTCATTCTGGTCGTTGTTATAATAAATCATGCCGATTTTCATGAGAGCCTGACGGGTATAGGCAGAGCGGGGGCGTTCTTTGGTAAGACGGTTGAAAGCGGCGATGGCGGAACGTTTGTCGCCATACACCAAATGGGTATTGCCAATCTCGAACAGGGCGCGGTCATAATAGTTGGTGCTAGGATAGGCGGCCACCATGTCATTAAGGATGGCGATTTTACGGTTAGAGTCGCCCTTGGCGCCATAGCAGAGTCCCTGTTGGAACAGCGCATAGTCGGAATTGAACTTACCCACTCTCGTGGCAAGGTCGTAATAATTGATTGCCAGGTCATAGTTGCGATCCACGAAGAAGCAGTCGCCGAGACGGATGTAAGCGTCCGATTTGAGGTCGGTACGGTTTTCGTCGCAACGTTGGATAAAGCTACGGAAGTTGGCGATAGCTGTTTCGTAATCCGGTTTTTGGTAGTTGACATAGCCCAGTCCATAATCAGCCTGTGCTTGCAGCTCACGGGAGGCGTTGCTGTAGTTCTTGACTTGTTTGAAATAGCGTTCTGCCGTCACGAAGTCGTTCGCAGCGTAAGCTGACTCAGCGAGCCAGAAAGCAGCTTCGGCTTTCTTTTCGCCCGACTGTTTGCCATTGAGGATCTTGGAGAAATAAGGCTGTGCCTTATCATACTGTTTGTTCTGGTAGTTCTCGATACCCGTGGAGAAGAGCAGTTCGTCATAGACGGTTTTCAGTTCCGGGCTTTTGTTGCGCATCTTGTCCAAACGGGAAAGAGCCTCATCGTTGTTTTTGGCGTTAAGCAGCAGATAAACGGCCAGCTCTTCTGCTTCGGCACGACGTTTCGAGTCGGGGTTTCCCTCCACGAAGGCATCCAGTTGCGCGACGGCCTCGCCAAAGGGGTCGGTGCCGGGGATCAGGCTGAGATGGGCATAGTTGAACAATGCGTCTTCGCTGATGGTCTTGTCGAATCCAGCTTTATAGGCCGTATAGAAGGCGTTACGGGCATATTTCGGCTGGTCGGTGTCGGCATAGCAGGAAGCCAAGAAATAGGATGCATACTGTCCGATGGTATCCTTGTCGGAGGCCGCTTTCTGAAGGTCAGCGATAGCCCCTTTGAGGTTGTTGGTCTTCATCTTGCAGGCACCCATCTGGTAGTAAGCCTCACGGGTCATGGCGCGACCCGTACTGTTACGGCTAAAGATATCGTAATATTCGAGTGCTTTGACATAGTCCTGTTTATGGAAATAAGCGTCCGCCACGATCATGGCCATCTCGCCTTTTTTCTTGGTATCGGCATTAAGCACCGCATCGGGGCCATCTTCAAGGACCGCGTCATAGTCGCCGTTACGGTAGTTGATTTGCATGAGATAGGCAGGCACCGTCTTGCCATAAAGCGGATGGTCGCGGAGCATCTCGAAATAGCGCAGGGCCTCCAGGTCTTTCCCTTTAAGATATTGGATATGGCCATAGTAGTAACGGGCATCGTTTTGAAATTTGCCTTGATTAAGCGCAATACCTTGGAAGAGCGACAGGGCGCGATCCTCCTCCCCCATTTGGAGATAGGCATACGCCATGTTGAACTGCATCTGTTGGGCTTCCTGGTAGCTCAGTGACTCCGCGGGAGTCTGATGATAGATTTCCAAAGCCTCTGCATACTTCTTCTTGTTAAAGAGCATGTTGGCATAAAGGAAGTTGGCATGGACCGACCATGTGCTACCCGGATAGTCATTGACAAAGGCCTTTATTTTGGCCTCAGCGTCAGCTTTACCAGAATAGAGGGCGCTGACCGCGATATAATATTGGGCGTCCACGGCAGCCTGCAACTTCTTGTCTTCGACGAGACCAAGATAGTTAGAAAACGACTCCAGGGCGGCACCATATTCGCCATTATTAAACAAGGTTTTCCCTTGTTCAAAAAGCACATTAGGCTCATAAAGAGGAATTTGCTTCTGTGCTGACGCAGTGTGAGATAGCATCCCGAAAAGCAGCACAGGAGCCAGATAGATGATTCGCATTCTCATGTGATAGAAATTTGGTACGAAAATACACATTATTTTGGTACAAACGACCTTGTGATGCAAATATTATGAAAAAAGCGATGAGAGTGGTAAGCGGGATTCTGTTCCCCTTGCGGGGCGACTGTCATTTCTCTAGGCCTACGGTCACCCGCAGGCTCAAGCAACCTACCCAAAAGACTCAGGCGAGCAGCCCTTTCGGTCCTTGCGGATCAGCATCTTCTTACTTGGTCTTGCAGCCCATAAGGTTTACCCCACCATCGTGTCGCCAGATGGCGCGTGAGCTCTTACCTCACGTTTTCACCCTTACCTGTTGAAAGACAGGCGGTAATTTTCTGTGGCACTTGCTGTTGCCCTTTCGGACACCTTCCCGTTAGGAAGTATGGTGCTCTGTGCTGTCCCGACTTTCCTCGCGTCGGCTTTCCCGACCCGCGACAGTCTCCTCTCATCGCGGCGGCAAAGATAGGGATTTTTTAAAAGACAGAAGTAACAAGTAAGAAGAAAGAATCGTATTTTTGCAACAAATTTACATTTTATACATTATGAGAAAAGCGTTTATTTTTTTGGTTTTCGTTTTCTGCTGCGGTCTGGTATTCGGGCAGAGCAAACAGCACCATCGTGTCATCGTGGTGATGGCCGATCAATTGAACGAGGTCGAAATGACCCGTAAGACACCTTTTATGGACAAAGCGCAGCGGCGCGCATTGGTGATTGAGGAGCATAAAGCTTTCTGTCAACAATCACAACATGAAATCATGCGTTTTTTGGAAAGTTTCAACGATGAGGTTCAGTCGATCCAACCTTTTTGGATCCTCAACGGATTCTCTTGTCAAGTCACCGACGCGGTGCTTGAACAGCTTGAGGGACGCCGTGACATCGCCAGGGTATATCGTGACGAGTTGAGGAGAATGCTTCCTGAGAATGAGAAGCCATACGTCAGTGCCGAGAAAGAAAACGCCTGGCATGTGGACAAAGTGCATGCTCCTGAGGTGTGGAACTACAACGGCGACTCAGGATATACGGGAGAGGGTGTTATCGTTGCCATCCTTGACACGGGGGTCAACTACAACCATCTCGACATCGCCAACAGCCTTTGGGATGGGGGTGCTGAGTTTCCGCATCACGGTTACGATGTCGTCAATCACGATGACGACCCCATGGATGACCACGGTCATGGGAGTCACTGCGCTGGCATCGTTGCAGGACAAGGCACGGCAGGCACGATGACCGGCGTTGCCCCGGGTGCCAAAATCATGGTGCTGAAGATCATGAATGCGGAAGGAGCGGGTGGTGACGCCGAGCTTTTAGGTGGCATTGAGTTCGCCCTTGAGCACGGGGCCGACATCCTCAGCTGCTCTTTTGGCGACGTAGGTACGGGAGGCTATGGAGTTTACCGTCAGGCTTACGAGACTGTGTTAGAAGCCGGTGTGGTGGCCGCGGTAGCCGCAGGCAACGACGGACAGACCCTATACGCCTGTCCCATCCCTTATAACATCGAGTCACCCGGCAACTGTCCTCCGCCCTGGTTCCATCCCGACCAAACCATCACGGGCGGTCACACCGCCGTGGTATGCATCGGTGCCACCGACTCGAACGACAAGCACAGCGCATTCTCATCCATAGGACCTGTCACATGGACAGAAGGCGCACAGATTGGCGAGTACAACGACTATCCTTACGAAAACGGCAACGCCGACATGCCTGGTCTCATCCGCCCCGACATCTCCGCCCCGGGTAGCAACATCACGTCGCTCAACTATGCGACCAATAACGGTTACATCGCTTACGACGGCACTTCGATGGCAACACCCTGCGCCGCCGGTGTGATGGCATTGATGTTGGAAGCTAATCCCGAGCTGAGTCCTGTCCAGATTGACTCCATCATCGAGCTCACCGCCGTGAAGATTGGCAACTACAAGAAGAACAACATCAGCGGTTCGGGCCGCATCGATGCTCTTGCCGCCGTGAACGCCTTGTTCTTCCATGGCCCCACTGGCCTCACCGCCGACTTCGACGGCGAGACGGTGACCCTTAGTTGGGAAGCCGCGGCACAAGCCGTTTCCTACAGCGTTTACCGCGACGGACTGCGCATCGCCAATGGCCTCACCACCACTACCTACACCGACCATCTGAACTATGGCGGCAATTACACCTATTATATTATTGCGGAGCTCGACAACGGCATCACCACCCTGCCCTCCAACTACGTCAACGTTGAAAAGGTAGTGGATATCGAGACAGAGGTCATCAACAACCAACGTGTGAGTCTCAGCTGGAACATGCCCAACAGCATCGTCGAAGGATTTGAATCGGGCGACTTCTACCAGAACATGTGGCTCAACGACGCCAACAGCCCCTGGGTAATCGCCACCAATAACCCTCACGGGGGCAGCTATTGTGCCAAGTCAACCAACGTAGGGATGTTTTCCACGAGCAGCCTTAGCCTTGCCGTGAACGTCCCCGTCACCTGCGTCATCAGCTTCGAGGCGCGCATCAGCTGTTTCCCGCTCAACGGCGGTGGATTCTTCATCGACAATGTGCAGCAGGGCGAGGCCATCAAAGACGAGGTTCCGTGGACACATTTCTCCTACACGCTGTCACCCGGCAACCACCTCCTCGAATGGAAATACGCCAACCAACTTGCCGAAGGAGAGTATGACAACGCTTATTATATCGACGACATCACCGTGGGCAATCCCTTCAACATCTACCGCGACCAATGCGGAAGCAACCCGGAGCTGATTGCCGAAAACGTGGCTGAGCCTCATTATGTAGATTACGACTGGGATGTGTTACCCATCGGACAATACCGATACGGAATCAGCAACAACGGCGGCGAGTACATCGCTTGGTCCGACTGCCTTGATAAGACCGTGATGACGGTTCACGAAGACGAAGAGCCGACTGACATCCAACGCGTCACCATCTTCAACACACTGGGACAAGTCATCTACGACGCTCCCTCCAGCACTGACTCGTCTGCATCCCTCTTGAAAAACCATCCTTCGGGGATTTACATCGTCAGGATTCTGACGGCGAAAGGAGCCTTGGTTAGGAAAGTGGTTAATTAAGAAATTAGAATTTATTGAGTGAAAGGGGTTCATCCTTTATATCACCTTGAAAAGAGACGCAAAAGCGTCTCTTTTTGTTATAGTCTTCTTTGATCACAGCAGAAAGGCCCATCGAGTGGCATAGATTTGTCATGGCATCCCCCATGGCTTCGTTGATTTCAAACCAAATCGAGCCAGTTGCGGTTAATTGAGAAACGGCGAGGGTGAGAATTTGCCGATAGAACAGCAAAGGATCCTCATCGGGGACAAAGAGCGCCAAAGAAGGCTCATGGTCAAGGACATTACACTCCATGGTTTTTTTCTCCCTTTCACGGATATAAGGGGGATTACTAACCACTAAATCCACGGGGTGACACCAGATTTCGGAATGAGGATGAAGCACATCGTCGCAGATGAAATCGACATTCACCCCATTCCATTCCGCATTACGTCGCGCCGTTGCCAGGGCTTTTTCCGAGACATCAATCGCCTTCACTTCAGCCAAAGGGAGACGTTTTGCCAGGGCGACAGCGATACATCCTGAGCCTGTACCCACGTCCCACACCCGCAAAGGACGATCCACAGGCACTGAGTTCGCCACCATCCCCACCAATTCCTCTGTCTCTGGGCGAGGGATCAGCACCGCGTCATCTACGTGAAACAGAAGTCCGTCGAACCATGCTTTGCCGGTGACATACTGCACAGGCTCGCCATCCAGCAACCGCTGCACCGCATCTTTGAGCAAGGCATGTTGGTATTCATCGATACGCATCTGCGGCTCCAACAGTTGCCTTTTCAGGTCGATGTCAAAGAGATCCTCCAAGAGGATGCGCATCAGCTGTTCCGCCTCGCGTTCTGAGAACGTCCGGGCCAGCACTGCGGTGAAATGCCTTTTTGTTTTATGTAATTCAAAACCTATCATCACCACAAAAGTAACAATAACCTTTTTCATTTTTCACCTTGATTCAATATTTTTTCTATTTTTGTTCTCCCATTTTTTTCGACTATGATTCATTTGATTTGCGCCATTCTATTCTCCACCGCCATCTTTGTGGTGATGCGTTTGTTCAAGCGTTTCAACCTTGACAACCACCAGGCCTTGGCATGGAACTATGCGGTTGCAGCCGCTTTGGGCATTTTCATGAGTGCCATGAAGGCCCCTGTGGCCTCGCCTGTCGGCGAGGCGTGGTTTTCCCTCTCGTTGTTGACTGGCTTTTGGTTTATCCTCACCTACGTGCTGATGACTGTCTCCAGCCAACGCTCCGGTGTCACCGTAACCTCGCTAGCCAGCAAGCTATCAGTGGTCATCCCCACCCTGTTCGGAGTCCTTTTCCTGAAAGAGGAACTCGGAGTGATTCCCGCCATCGGCATCGGGTTAGCCTTGGTGGCTTTGTTTCTGGTAGTCGGCACCGGGCAGCGCAAAGATACATCCCGCAACCTCCATGCAGGTACCGCGATGCTGCCTGTCTTCATCTTCTTTGGCACCGGTATCGGCGACGTGCTGATGAAACTCACTGAGACAGCCAACACTGCCGACGACATCACCCCCATGATTGCATTCATCTATTCCGTTTCCTTTGTGTTCGGCCTGCTTTTGGTGGTTTATGACCTCGTCAAAGGGAATTCGAAATGGCAATGGAAAAACGCTGTCGGCGGTGCGGTGCTTGGAGCCACGAACTTCTTCTCCACCTATTTTATATATCATGCCATGCGGGTCTTCGACAATGTGGTGCTTTTCCCCATCTATAACATCGGCGTAGTATGTATGACTGCCCTCTGCGGGTGGCTCCTCTTCAAGGAGAAACTCAACTGGAAGAACTATCTCGGTTTGGTGATTGCCATCATTGCAGTGATCTTAATAACGGTGAAACTATGATGTTCGACGACACCTATAAGATGCTATCCGCGCCTGGCGAGGGTCTGTACAAAGAGAAAGGCAGCAAATTCATTGCCTCAGCCTTCACCGTGATGAGCGAGGACGATGTGAAAAAAGCCTTGGCCGAAGTCAAAAAAAAGTATTACGACGCGAGACATCATTGTTACGCCTATATGATTGGTCCCGACAAGAGCTGTTTCCGTTCCTCCGATGACGGCGAGCCATCAGGCACGGCAGGAAAGCCCATCCTCAACCAAATCCTCTCGAAAGAAGTCACCAATGTCTGCGTCATCGTCGTCCGTTATTTCGGAGGTGTCAAGCTTGGGGTCAGTGGACTCATCAACGCCTATAAGACAGCGGCTCGCGACGCCCTCGACAACGCCCAAATCATTGATAAAACCGTTGACGAAGTATATAGCCTCCAGTTCCCCTATCCCTTGATGAATGAGGTGATGCGGGTGATGAAAGAGGTAGGTCTGGAGCAACAAAACCCACGATTTGAAATGGACTGTTATTTAGAGTTTTCAACAAGAAAAAGCGAAGCGGAGAACATTGTCTCAAAATTCAAAAAAATCTTCGGGGTTTCCGTTTCTTACCTTAAAACAGTGTAAATCAATAATTTAAATATTGAGCAATTTTTTACAACACTTTGCCATCGTAATTTATAACTAAAAAAGTACAAAGTCAATAGCAAAAAAATTTTTTTATTAACTATTTTCATTAGAACTTTGCGGTCTGAAATTGTGAGAAGAAAACGGACGTTTACCCATGGTCAAAAGCCCAAACGAAATATGGAAGAAGTGTCTTGAAATCATCAAAGACAACATCTCGGAGCAGAGTTATATCACCTGGTTCGCTCCCATTGTCCCTATTGGGTTTACAAACAATGTGCTGACCATTCAGGTGCCCAGTCAGTTTTTCTATGAATGGCTTGAGGAGCATTACATCGACTTGCTGAAAAAAACCATCAAGAAGGTGTTGGGCACAGAGGGGAAACTGGAGTATAGCATCATCATGGACAGTAACGACCAGACCTACCGCATGGTTGTTCCTGGCACCAACCGCAATGATGTTAAAAACACCACTCTTGGCCGCGTTGCGCCTGAAAACCTGACGGAGAAGCCCATCAACCCCTTCATCATCCCGGGACTGAAGAAGATGGAAATCGACTCTCAGCTCAACGAGAATTATTCGTTCGACAACTTCATCGAAGGTGACTGCAACCGTTTGGCTCGTTCAGCGGGTCTTGCCATTGCTGAAAACCCGGGTAAGACAGCGTTCAATCCTCTGTTGATCTACAGCCAGACCGGGTTGGGCAAGACGCATCTATGCCATGCCATCGGGCTTCACGTCAAACACAAATTCCCTGAAAAGACCGTGTTGTATGTCCAGACAGAGCAGTTCATCAACCAGTTTGTCAACGCCTCGAAGAACAACAACCTGAACGACTTCGTGCATTTCTACCAGATGATCGACGTGTTACTCATCGACGACATCCAGTTTTTGGCGAAGAAGACAAAGACGCAGGAGACATTTTTCCACATCTTCAACTACCTGCACCAGAACGGGAAGCAGT
Organism: Bacteroidales bacterium; assembly: GCA_016281295.1. Next base: position 16,233 of record JAEEII010000184.1, on the reverse strand, counting down.
TGGTGTTGACCAGCGACAAGTTACCCGTCGATCTTCAGGACATGGAGCCACGGCTGTTGTCGAGGTTCAAATGGGGTCTTACCGCCGACCTTCAGATGCCCGACTCCGCCACCCGCGCTGCCATCTTGAAAAACAAGCTTTACACCAACGGCATCGTGCTTCCTGACGAGATTATCGAATATATCGCCAACAGCGTCCGCACCAACATTCGCGAGCTGGAAGGCGTGCTGATCTCACTGGTCGCCCAGTCGTCACTGAACAAGAAAGCGATCACCATCGAGCTGGCACAGCAGATCATCGAGCGTTTCATCCGTAACTCAGTGAAAGAAGTCTCGGTGGAATACATCATGAATGTGGTTTGCGACTACTTCTCCCTACCGTTGGAGGTTCTCTCGCAAAGCACCCGCAAACATCAGGTAGTCCAGGCAAGACAAATCGCCATGTTCTACGCCAAGAAGTACTCAAACGCCAGTTTGGCCGTCATCGGACAGCAATGCGGTAACAAGGATCATGCAACGGTGTATCACGCCTGTAAGACCGTCTCCGACCGCATGGACACCGACAAACAGTTCCGGACGATGATGGCGGAAATTGAAAAGAAAATCCTTATTTGATTTTTCATGGCTTTCGGAAAATTATATCTGGTACCCAACCTGTTGGGGGCGACAAAGCCCGAGCAGGTGTTGCCATCAGGCACCCTTGACCTCGTCAAAAAGTTGAAACATTTTGTGGTGGAGAACACCCGCACCACCCGACGTGTGCTGAGCCGCATCGGCATGGATACGCCCATCGATGACATCGAGTTCATAGAGCTCGACAAACACAACGCGCGCAACCTCGACTTGATGGTGCATCTCGGGCCCTGCCTACAAGGCGAGGACATGGGGCTGATGTCGGAAGCCGGCACACCTTGCGTGGCCGACCCCGGCGCATTAGTGGTTGACCTGGCTCATTCAGCAGGCATTCAGGTGATCCCATTAGTGGGACCGAACGCCATGATCCTGGCTTTGATGGCTTCAGGCTTCAACGGGCAGGCCTTCGCCTTCCACGGCTATCTGCCGATCAAAAGCCCCGAACGGCAAAACGCCATCAAAAACCTGGAACGACGCTCCATGAGCAACAACGAGACAGAGCTTTTCATCGAGACCCCCTTCAGGAACAACGCCATGCTAGCCGACCTCTGCAAGAACCTGCATCCATCGACCAGGGTGTGTGTGGCCTGCAATCTAACCTGCGAAGACGAATTGATTATCAGCCAAGATGTCGGCGAATGGAAGAAATTCAAAGGAGACCTGAATAAGAAACCGGCGGTGTTCCTCCTTTATAAAGGTTAGAGGTGCTTCTGGGTTAGCGTATAGACAGAATTCGATGGGTTTGGAGGGAGAGACGCCAGCCTGGGGTGTTCAGCACAGCTTCTACACAAGATTTCATGTTGAGTTCACGCTGGGTTTCGTCATCGGCGAAACAAGGTTGAAGAAATCGGTGTTCGGCATGAATGTCGTCATATTGTGACAAATCCTGGCCCAGATACACGACCTTCAACTCATCACAACGCTTTAAAACACAAGGTTCGGCATCTCCCCCATCGAATCCGGTCTTCGGCGAAAGCGTCACCCAGTCGATGTTGCTCGGCAAAGGCCGGGTGCCGTTGGTCTCCACGGCAACACGCTTGCCGGTCTGCTGTTTCAACGCATCGACGAATGCTTCGTTGATGAACAAAGAAGGTTCGCCACCGGTTAACACGATCAAGGGGGCGACGGGGTGTTTATTCACTTCGGCGATTATCTCGGCGATTGACATCCAGTCACCCGTCTCATGCTGGGTGTCGCAGAAGGCACAGCGAAGGTTGCATCCGCTGAAACGGACGAATACGGCGGAGGTTCCGGTGTGAAAGCCTTCGCCTTGTAAGGAATAAAATATCTCGTTAATCTTGTACATGTCTGCGAATTTTTTGAGGGAGGGTCGGCGAATTAAGCGAATTTTTTTGGGGGTCGGCGAATTTGGCGAATTAAGCGAATTTTTTATACGATTAATAATTCGCTTAATTCGCTTAATTCGCCGATTTTTTCTTTCGCCGATTTTTTCTTTCGCCGATTTCTTCCTTCGCCGATGTCAATCGAAGATTTGGGGGGCGTCGTCTTTGATGTACGAGGCTTTGTTGTCGCGTGACTCCCAGACATCGGCACGATAGCAGTTCGGCACGGTATCGACGATCCACCTGGCCAGGTTTTCCGCCGTGGGGTTGAAGTCGAGAACTTCGTTGATGTTAGTATGGTCGATTTTACCGTGGATGAGCTTTTTAATCAAGGTAAAATCACACACCATGCCATTGCTGTCGAGATGCTCTGCACGACAAAACACATTGATTTTCCAGTTATGGCCATGGAGGTTTTCGCATTTGCTCTCATAGTCGAGGTAAAGCTGATGGCAGGCTGATATTTCTAGGGTTTTTCTTACGTAGTACATGGGTGAATTTAGAATTAAGAATTTAGAATTTAGAGTTTTTCAAATTTCGTATTCGGTGGTGTCAACAATGCCGGCGTCGTGGAGGGCCTGGATGCGTTCGCGGCACGTGCCGCACTTGCCACAATGTTTCTCACCGCCTTTGTAGCAAGAATAGGTCTCGCTGTAATCCAAGCCCAGGGCTTTGCCGTGTTCGGCGATCTCTTTCTTGCTCAGATAGGTGTAAGGAGCCCATACCTTGATGTTTTTATACGTTCCAGCCGACACGGCTTCCGACATGGCGTTGACGAAGACAGGACGGCAGTCGGGATAGATGGAGTGGTCGCCGGCGTGGTTGGCGATCATCACCCGTTTCAAGCCGTTACTCTCAGCAATGCCGGCGGCGATGGCCAGCATGATGCCATTGCGGAACGGAACCACGGTGGATTTCATGTTCTCATCATCGTAATTGCCCTCAGGGATGTCGTCGGGAGTCATCAAAAGGGCACTTTTGAAGTAACGGTGCATGAACTCCAGGGGGACGACGATATGTTTGATACCCAAACGCTGGCAATGGGTGACGGCACAGATCCGCTCGCGTCCATTTTGCGTGGAGCCATAGTCGAAGGTAATGGCCAAGGCAATTTCGTCCTTGAACTCGTAAAGCATGGTGGTGGAATCCATGCCACCGGAAATGATGATTACTGCATCCTTCATGGAAATTAAGAATTTAGAATTTAGAATTTAGAGTTGCAAGGAGGCGTTGCTTCACCAGATCCTGGTGATCATTATCGCCATAGTTGGCGAATGGCTTGATAGAGATGCCGCCACGGGGATTGAACAAGCCAATGACCTCCAGGTATTTGGGATCCATCAGCTTAACCAGGTCTTTCATGATGATGTTGACGCAATCCTCATGGAAGTCGCCGTGGTTTCGGAAGCTGAAGAGGTAGAGTTTGAGGCTCTTGCTCTCCACCATCAGCGTGCGGGGAATGTAATTAATAATAATGTGACCGAAGTCAGGCTGGCCCGTCTTGGGGCACAGTGAGGTGAATTCGGGACAGTCGAGGGTTACCAGGTAATCGTTTTCGGGATGTTTGTTCTCGAAGGTCTCCAGCACCTCTGGAGTATAGTCATAGCTGTACTGGGTGTTTTGGTTCCCCAATAAAGTAACACCTTTCAATTCTTGTTCGTTTCGTGACATAGTATAATCTTTATTTGAACAATTCGGAATGTGAGCCCAACCTAACCAACTCAACAAGATTTCGATCAGCATCAAACCAAATCAAAAGGAAGTCTCCTTGAATATGACACTCAACACAATCTTTATATTTTCCATGTAGTTCATGCGGTTGGTATTCAGCAGGAATTGGTATCCCTTTCTTCAACATCATCAGCACTTCCTTCAAGGCGGTTATTTTCTTCGGATGATTCTTATATTTCTTCAAATCCTTCCGATACTGGGTAGTCGGCTGTAGTTTCCTCATTCTTCCTCATTAAGAATATCGTTTAACATTTCATCTACATCGTCATAAACCTTATTCTGGTTATTACCCGACATCGCTTCCTCAAGAGCAGCCTTTGTCACCTCATTGGGTTCGTGATACATTATTGAAAGCAAAAGACTTTCCACAAAATTGTTCAAAGTCCTGTTTTCCCGTTCGGCAGCTTCCCTCATAGCGTCCAGCAAATCAGTCCTAAGTCTAAAAGAGGTTTGTTTTCTTTGAATTGTTGTTGCCATAATAATTACTATTGATATCAATGATGGTGCAAATGTAATACAATTTTTTGATATGACATTGTTTTTGCGAAAAACGTAGGGCTGTCACATTGTGGCAGCCCTACAATCATATTACGCCCAAAAAAATCATTTCGTCAGCACCACCCGTTGCGTGAAGGTACCAGAAGCGGTTTCCACACGGACGAAGTAAATGCCTGCTTCGTGGCAGCTAAGGTCGCATTCGATGAGGTCGCCGTTGGCTTGGTTGCTCTCAACCAATTGGCCGAAGGTATTATAGACATTGATCCGTTGAAGGTTTGAAGCATCAATCGTAATAATGCCTTGGGCAGGATTGGGATAGACGGAAACAGCAATGTTGCTGTTTTCATTTACAGAGGTGTTGCCAAACGAAGGTTTCACCACAACGTCAAAGTTCGGCATGACAAAGCCGTTGTTATCACACGGAACCGTCATTGTTTTATCATCGGCCTTATAAACCAGGATGGAATTCAACTCATATCCTGGCTCAGCGGTGTATGAAATTTGGACTTCCTCACCCAACAAGGCCGAATTCACCGATGTGCTGACGGTGCCGCCAGCAGTGCTTTCAACGCTGATGGCATAACTGGCGCAGTCTTCGTGTATGGTGGTAAAGTGATCATGCCAGTCTGATGCCTCGTAGGCCGAAGCGTAGCCGCAAGGAACGGTTAATGTGGTACAAGGCACTTCATACCACCAATCTTCGCCCCAATAATATTCACCAATCATTAACATTGGAGGCGTCTCTGCCAAGCAAGTGATCGCATCTAAACCTTCAAACCAACTAAAAGCATCCGTTCCTATCGTTGCGACAGAATTGCCAATGGTTAACGAAACATTGGTTCCAGAACAACCATAAAAAGAACTGTAACCTATCGTTGTGACAGAATTAGGAATCACCAAATTCCTTGTAAAACCAGAGCAATAATTAAACGAATAATCCCCGAGCGTTGTGACAGAATTAGGAATCACAGTGTTGTTACACCCACGTATCAAGGTGTTGGTGCTCTTTTCGATAATGGCATTACAGTTATCTCTGGAGTCATAAGAGGCATTCCCCGGTTCAACAATGATATGATTAAACGAGCAGCCCCAAAAAGCCCCATCCCCAATCGTTGTGACAGCGCTGGGCACAACCAAATCACCAGTAAAGCCACAATATGAGAAAGCCCCCGCTCCTATGGTCGTAACAGAATTAGGAAGAACCAAATCACCGACAATCAAGCGACAACCAGCAAAAGCCTCTTCCCCTATGGTTTCAACAGAATTTCCGATAGTCAACGAAACACTTTCACCACTTCCATAATCTTCACCTCCAAAACACTGGTAGAAAGCATACGCTCCTATTGTTTTCACAGAATTCGGGATGACCAAATCACCTGTTAGAAAATAACGGCAATAAAATGCATTATCTTCGATAGCTATAACTGAATTGGGTATCACGGTGTTATTCCCTCCTATGATCAAGGTATTGGAACTCGTTTCAATGATGGCGTTACAGTTGTCTCTGGAGTCATACACAGGGTTGCCGTCTTCTACTACAATGCTTTCAATGCTGTATTCTTCAAAAGCGCCTTTCCCGATGGAAACCACATTATTGGGAATTACAATCGAAGTCAAATCATTCCACGCAAGGGCGAAATCTCCTATGGTGGTCACCGAAGGTGGAATGACAAAGGAAGACAAGCCACAGTTACCCAAAGCAGAAGCACCAATGGCGGTAACGGTATTGGGGATGAAGGAATTCTTGCAACCGGAAACCAATTTGTTTGTTGCCGTTTCAACAATGGCATTGCAGTTGTCACGGGAATCGAAGTAAGAGTTTCCTGATTCAACAATAATATTGTCAAATCCTCCGCATCCGCCAAAAGCACCGTCTCCTATCGACGTAACGGAACTTGGAATGACTAAATCACCACTTAAATTAGAATAACCAGCAAAAGCATAATCTCCAATAATTTGGACGGAATTGCCAAGAATCAATGAGAAGAGGACTCCGCCGTAATAAAAAGCATAATCTCCAATCGTTGTCACAGAATTGGGAATGATTAATTCACCCCATATACCGCAACCTCTATTCACATCAAAAGCATGGTCGCTTATCGCCGACACGATATAATTCACCCCATTGTAATACACTGATTCAGGAATGACGAGTGGCTCGTAATACCCGCCATACTCACCTGACACGGTCACCGAAACACCGTCTTCATTAATTGTGTAATTCAGACCGTTCAAATTAAAATCTTGTGCGAACCCCTTCGCCATTCCCACCACTATCAGAAGCAGGACAAGCAAGGCGGCGCGCAACACCCTTTTCAAATGTAATGTTTTCTTCATAGTATTGTGTTTTACATTTTATTTTGTCACTGTTAATCGTTTTGCTGCCACTCCATTAGTAGTTTCGATTCGGATGATGTAGATACCCGCAACGAGACCACCCAAGTCACATTCGAAGTCATCACCGTTTGCTGAGCCGTCATAAACCTGCTGACCGATGGCATTGAAAATAGTGACACGGCTGAGGTCGGTGGCTTCGATTCTCACTTGTCCGTTGGTGGGATTGGGATAAATGCAAACCTCAATGTTGAAATCCTCATCCACCGCATTGGACACCGTAAAGGCAGCCGAGACAACCACATCAAAATGAGGCATGATGAAAGCGTACATGGAGTGATTTCTGTCGACAGGAAAAACGGGCACGATTTGCGATGGATCGTTCGCATTACTGACGATGAGCGAGGCCAACTCCATGCCTTCATCAGGTGTAATGGAAAGTCGTACTTCTTCTCCTAATTCAGTAGAATTGACAGAAGCACTCACATTACCGCCGCTCATGTTGCCTTCGTCAATGCTGACATTATGCGGGCTGCAGTCTTCCTCAATGGAACTAACGAAGTTTGCCCAATATGGGACCGCTTCGTAAGCCTCTTTGCTGCCGCAGCAGACGATGAGGTCAGGATAAGGATAACAATCAAAAGCCCCCCAATCGTCACAGGTGGGCGGCACCGCACTCAAGGAAACCACCGTATTGAAGCTGCATCCTCTAAAGGCACCCGTTCCTATTGAATCCAATGAATTACCAAGAACCAATTCTCCACCGAAACAGCCATCTTCCCAACTCTCAAAAGCCATCTCATCAATACAGGTAACGGAATTGGGAATGATGAGATCACCTGAGAGATTATTACAATACATAAAGGCTCTCTTCCCAATTCTCGTCAATGAATTTCCAATTTCAATGGAGGTCAGGTCATAACAACCGAAGAAGGAGTCGTCACCAATCCTTGTCACGGAATTACCTATCGTCAATTTCCCTGACAAACCAGACTCAATGAAAGCTCTGTCACCGATTTCCAATACGGAATCAGATATCTCAATAGAGGTCAGCCCTGAGCAACCTTCAAAAGAGCCAACACCTATCTTTGTCACTGAATTCGGAATCATCGTGTTCTTGCATCCTTGTATCAATGTATTGGTGCTGGTTTCAATGACAGCATTGCAGTGGTTCCTTGAGTCGTAAATGGGATTGCTTTCTTCCACTGTAATTTGTTCAATGCCAATACACCTGCTAAAAACGCACTGTCCAATGGAAACCATTTGATTGGGAATGTTAACCGAGGTCAAATTAGGGCAACCAAGATAAGCATAATCCTTAATGGCTATCACAGAGGAGGGAAGCGTAACAGAAGTCAAAAAACATCCACAAAAGGCATATTCACCGATAGTGGTTATGGTGTTGGGGACAACCGTGTTTTTGCAGCCAACAGCCAACGTGTTGGATGCTGTCTCAACAATAGCGTTGCAGTTGTCTCTGGAATCATAAACCGAGTTTCCGGATTCAACCGTGATTTGCCCGATGCCATCACAGTACGGGAACGGATTGCCTTCAATGGAGGTTACGGAATTGGGAATGGTCAAGGTTGTAAAGCCATTGCAACCCCCAAATGCGCCGTTTCCTATGGTGGTCACCGAATGAGGAATGGTAATGGTTGTGAATCCTGAACATCCTTCAAAAACAGCCCCACCTATCATTGTCACACCATTGCCGATAGTTAACCCCGAAAAGCCAGTACATCCTTGAAAAGCATAATCGTCTATATTGGCAACCGAATTGGGAATGACCAATTCACCCGTAAAACCCTCGCACCATGAAAAAGACCCAACGCCTATCGAATGAACCGAATTGGGAATGACCAATTCACCCGTAAAACCCTCACACCAAGCAAAAACATAATGGCCTATCGAGGTGATCGTGTTAGGAATGGACAACGAGCCTGTGAATCCACAATAATAAAAAGCTGCTTCCCCGATCGTTGTCACAGAACCGGGAATCATCAGATCTCCTGTAAAACCGCAACCTTGAAAAGCATAATCCCCTATAGTGACCACGGAGTTGCCAAGAGTCAATGAGCCATTGAATCCTTCACACCAACAAAAAGCGGCATTACCAATTGTAGTGACTGAATTAGGAATGACCAGTAATCCGGTGAGATTCGAGCAACCTTCAAAAGCGGACTCACCTATCGTAACAATAGAATTTGGAATGATTAATTCACCCCATAGATTGCCCCAATTAAAAGCATGGTCACCTATCGCCGTCACGGCATAACTCACCCCTTCATGTTCTACAGATTCAGGAATGACAAGAGGGTCATACCACGCGCCATACTCACCTGATACGGTCACCGAAACGCCATCCTCATTGAAAGTATAATTTAGACCGTCCACAGTAAAATCTTGGGCATACCCGTTCGCTATCCCAATCACACTTAACGACAGGACAAGCAGGACGGTATGCGAAGCCTTTTTCAAATCGTATAGTTTCTTCATAGTATTGTGTTTTTATTGTTTGTGTTTTCTAGCATCCAGAAGTAGCCTTCTCCAACCGTTTCATGATGGAGAAGATGAACACCGCGGAGAGCAGGCAAAGCACCACGAGGACGCCCCAGACCATCCAGAGCGGCATGCCGGTACCCCAGATGCGGGCGATGACCGAGGTGAGATAGTTGCCGATGGCGGTCACGCAGAACCAAAGGCCCATCATCATGCCCTTGTACTTGGGCGGGGCCACTTTGGTGACGAAGGAGATGCCGATGGGACTCAGCAGCAACTCAGCAAAGGTCAGCACGAGATAGGTGCTTATCAGCCAGTTGGGTGACACCAACGTGCTACTCACGCCGCCTTGCGCCTTCAGCTCGGCCGGGCTGGCCAGTGAGAAAGAACAGACGACCAAGATGAGGAAGCCGAGAGCGGCCACAATCATGCCCATGCCGATCTTACGCGGCGAGGACGGCTCCTTCCCTTTCTTGGCAAGCGCACCGAACACCGCCATGGAGACTGGTGTCAAGGCGACCACGAAGAAGGGGTTGAACTGCTGGAACTGCTGCGGCAGGATGTTGATCGGATTGGGCATACCGAGATACAAGACTGCGGCGCCTGCCCATAACACAAGGGTAACAATGCTACAGATCAGCTTGTTGCGTTTCGTCTCCGACTGGAACGCACCAAACAAGGTATAGATCGAGACCGCCACCAAAGCCAGCGACCAGATATTGAATCCGAAACGGGTTAATCCGCTTGCTGTACTTTGTGTGTAGTCGCGGGCAAAGTAAGTCAGGCAAAGGCCTGCTTGCTGGAACGACATCCAGAAGAAGATGACCACCACAAACACCAGGGCAAGTGCGGTGATACGCTCGCGGGTCTGTTCCTTGGAGAGTTCCTGCACGTTCACAGTAGTGTTTTCCATCTTCTTGGCCTGCTTGGTGTTGACATCAGCATGCTTGAACCACTTGCGACAGCTCAGGTAGATGGCCATGGAGAGAATCAAAGAGATGCAAGCCACACCGAAGCCGTAGTTATAGGCTCCAGAGAGGGCATCGATATAGCTATTGGCAAAGCCTGCCAGGTCGTTGATGTTACCTCCTTGCTGCACTGCCAAAGCCTCGAAGTTCGATAGGGCGTCAGCACTGATGGTGCCATCAAGGTACTGGTGTGCCAGCGAAGGAATCTGTGGTACGTATGTATAACCTGCTTTTCCGAGAAAGAGGTCGGTGACCTTGGTAGCTGCCATGGGTGCGAACATCGAGCCGATGTTGATGGCCATGTAAAACAAGCTGAAGCCATTGTCGCGGAAGGCGCTGTACTTGGCCTCGTCGTAAAGGTTGCCCACCATCACCTGGAGGTTGCCTTTGAACAAGCCTGTTCCGATGGCGATCAGCGCCAAGGCGGAGAACATGGTGATTTTGGCCGTGGCAGTAGCCATCGGCACTGCCAATAGCAGGTAGCCAAGGAACATGACCACGATACCCGACTTCACCATCTTGCCGTAACCGAAGCGGTCGGCCAGCATACCACCGATGAGGGGCATGAAATAGACGCATCCGAGGAAGATGCCGTAGATGTGGCCCGCCTGTGCTTCGTTGTAGCCGAACTTGGCTTGCAGGAAAAGCACGAAGATAGCCAACATGGTATAATAGCCAAAGCGCTCGCCCGTATTGGCGAGGGCGAGGGCATATAAGCCTTTAGGATGACCTTTGAACATTTTTTAAGAATATAGAAGTAAGAAGTAAGAGTTTTTAACATGATAAAGGCTTGCCGAAGCAAGCCTTTACCTTATCTTATTTAAATAATTATTTCGCTACTTTTTCGAGCCATTTCAACATACCAAGCATAATCGCCATAGAGGTGAGGCAGATCAGGGCGAAGACACCCCAAGTCATCCACTGGTGCGGGAAGGAGTTCAACATTCTCACGCCGAGGAAGATGAGCAGGTTACCGATAGCGGTAGCCGACAGCCACAAACCTTGACACATACCCACCATGCTGCGAGGAGCGATCTTGGAGACGAACGACAATCCCAGAGGTGAGATAAACAGCTCTGCCACAGTGAGGAAGAAGTAGGTCACAATCATCACCCACTGTCCAGTCTTCATAGCCATTTTTTCAGCTTCAGGAAGTGCCTTGAAAGCATTGCCAGAAGGATAATTATGTGCCACAGCGACGATGATCAAGAAGATATAGGCACAAGCGGCGATGAACATACCTAACGCAATCTTCTTAGGCGTGGAGACCTCTTTGCCCTTGCGAGCCAGCGAGGCAAAAATCCACATGACAACAGGTGTCAGCACAATCACGAAGAACGGGTTGATGAATTGGAGAATCTCAGGCGGAAGTGTGCTGGTATCCAGGAAGTCGCGGGCGAAGATGGACAGTGACTGAGCGTTCTGGTGGAAGGAGAGCCAGAAGAACACGGCGATACCTAAAACGGCATACAGAGCAGCCATACGCTGTTTGATTTCTTTGGCATCGGCTTCAATTTCAGCTTGGGAAACAGTCTGGGTATCTGTTTTAACCTTCTTCACAGGATTCGGCAGCTTGTGTTTGACAGCGATGAAGATGAACAAGGAGATCAACATGGCAATCACCGAAACGATGAACGAATAGTGCACGCCAGTATTATACACCTGCAAGTAGTTCTCACAGAATCCCGAAAGGTTTTCGGCTGCACCAGCATAATCTTGTGACAACGCCGTAAGATTGGTCATGTCATTGCCTTCCATGGTACCCATGATGTACTTATGGCACAGACGCGGAAGGTCGGCATTGTAGATCAAACCCTTTGTCTTCAAATACCATTCACGGATGATGGGAGCCACAAACGGAGCAATCACACCACCGATGTTGATGAACACGTAGAAAATCTGGAAACCGCTGTCACGCTTTTCCTTGGCTTGGGCCAGAGCCTCTGGGCCTTTCTTTGCGGCCTCAGCCTCGAAGTCATCGTACAGCTGTCCCACGATAGCTTGCAAGTTTCCTTTGAAGAGACCGTTACCACAAGCGATGAGCAGCAAGGCAATAATAGCGAGGACGAAAGGCCACGACTTCATGCCACCACCCGTGCTGAACACCGGAATGGAGAGCAATCCATAACCGATCGCCATCACAATGATACCCGTGATGATGGTCCTCTTGTAATTCTGTGTGCGGTCGGCAATGATACCACCAGGAAGTGCAAGCACATAAATCAAAAAATAAAACACACCGAAAATCACGCCTGAGGTCTCATCAGAGATACCGAACTTGGAGCAGATAAACAGCACCAGCACGGCATTCATGATGTAGTAGCCGAAACGCTCGCCCATGTTGCTCAAAGCGGCAGCGATCAAGCCTTTAGGATGTTCGTTTCTCGCCTTTCTCAAATAAAAAATCAAGAAAGGAATGACAATGATTAGGATCATGACAAAAACCACCAATGTCCTATGGTTCTGCCAAAGATTAGCTAATGTACCCATAATTGAGATTTTTAATGATTATTTGTTGTTTCAGATTAATTCTTTCCGATTAATAGGGTGCAAAAGTAAAAAGGTTTTCTTAATTTTCCAAATTTATTAATTCGTTGAAGAGCAGGGATCCTTTTACCGTCAGCAAGTATTTCTGCCGAGGATGATGCGGCTTTTCAGGGTAGAGAGGTCTGACATAGCCTTCGGAAATGGCGGGCGAAAGATAGACATCAAGGAAATTCTCTCGATCTTTAAGCCCCAAGGAAATCAACATCTCTTTTACCGACACCTGTTGCCCTCCAATAACCCTCACAAGTCTTTCAATATCAGGATTCTTTGTTTTTAACTTGTCGGGTACTTGTCGGGTACTTGTCGGGTGCTTGTCGGGTGCTTGTCGGGATGTTGACTTCTGCTTGTCCTGTACAATCGTCTCGAGTCCCCACTCCTTAGGAGGATTGATCACCATATATCGGTTTTTCAACTCATTGTTTTCACCAATCAACAAATTACGGAAAAACCTTTCCAGGAATGAAGTGTCTGCTGTGATCTTCTTTTGATAGTTGGTATAATTTGCCCTAACCAATGCATTTCGGAAATACCAAGAGTGTTTGGCAAAAAGATCGTTGTCCACCTCAAACCCCAAGGAACGCAGATACTGAATCGTAAAGACCGCCGTTGTCCGAGTGTTACCTTCACCGAAAGCGTGAATCTGCCAAATACCTGAAACAAATTGACAGATATGTTTGACGAACTCCTCCATCGAAAGTTGGGTAAGATCAAAAGACTTTTCCTGTTGTATGTCGTAGTCAAGTTCACGACGCAGATCTTCCCAATTCAAATAGCTGACACTGTCGCCTCTTAACACCCATTCTTTCTTTGTAATATCATAATTACGGAGTTTCCCTGCACGAAGCAAAACACCATCAAAAATCCTACGATGAATTGAAATGTAGCCATTAGTCGAGAAATCAAAAGTCTTTACCGACAATATCTTCTTGATGTTCTTTGACGCTTTGTCCGCCTCTTCCTTGTCATCATCGTCAGGCTCTCGGACCGTCTTGCTCTCGTAGTAACTATCGAGCAGCTTGCCCACCTCTTCGATGGTGATTTCTCCCTCGATGTTCCGGCGGGCCAACTCATTCAGATACTCAGAAGTCTTAAGTCCGTCCACTGCCTGGAGTCCGATAGCCGTGCTCCAGGCGTAGGCCGCCTCGCGTTTCGAAGGCTCCCCCTGACGGATGTATTCATCGAAATCCAAACACCCTTGGTTTTGAGACATAATATTTTTCTTTTTCTCCGCAAAGATAGTAAAAAATTTTATTCAAAACCACTTCTACGGAATAAAATAAAGCAACGTCCCAGAAACCATCCAGTGACTGAAGCTGCCACCCTCGTCTTTGCCTTGCGGGATGACGACACGCAATGTATGCTTGCCTGGTTTCAAGAAGCCGAGGTCGAAAAAAACCGGGTTGGTTGCTGTACCCGGACACCAGCCTGAGCGCGAGTAGTCCGACGAGGAGACCCCGTTCCAGAAGTTGCCCGACACGGGGTTCTGGTCACGGAAGGTGGCGCAGTCGCAACGCCAAGGCGTATGGGTGAAGGTCTTCACGCCATCGATGTAGATGGCATTCTCCTTGGGGTTGAACTCATCGCCGCCGCCCCAGCCACCGTGACCTGTGCTGATATAACGAAGGCGGACATCGGTGGCACCTTCGGGGATCTCGAACACCACTTCGAGGCTGTCGGTGGCAAAGAGCCGGCCGTAGTTCTGCCCCGACATCTCCATCACGTTGCAAGTGTTGAACAACGGCATGGAGTGTTGATGACAAGGTGTTTCGTCCCATTCATACTCGCCTGGGTAAGCCACCAGATCCAAGGAGACGATATGGCCGCCTTTGTCGTAGTTGCCGATGAAAGCCCCGATGAGCACATCTCCTTGAAGACGGTCGCGCAGCTCGCTCACCTCTTGTTTATAGTAGTTCTCTTCAGTCCAGGTAAGACCGTCGATCTGCACTTTGTCGTTGAAATGTCCCGCACCGAACGAGGTGAAGTAGCGCACCAGTTCGACGGGTGGAAGGTAATCCGCTTCTGCTTTAATGCCTTGATATTCTTTGCCATCATGTCCTTTGAACACCGGCAAAGCTTCTACGCCTTGGGTCAGCCCATCAAGGAAACTGCGAGAGTGGTCCATGGGGATGACGAACACGGAGGCGGCGCGGTCGTAAGCATCGCCATTGGAACGCTGGTGAAGCTCAGCGAAGAGTTGGTAATGTTCCGGCAGTTGCGGCAGGTGCATCCTTTTGAGGATAATCGTCCCGTGACTGAGATGGAGGGTGGTATCGAAGGGCACCTCCCCTACCACGGGATCGTAATCCGCGAAATGAATCTGTTGCCCTTTGAACACCGGGATGCGCATCACTAGTTTGTCCTTCCGCAGCTGGCTCAGCTCACGAGAAGATTTTCGTTCTCCTTTATCGCTGGGAATCAGTTCCTCAGGAAGCTGTTTCGACTTTTTAGAGGATTTGAGGTCGGTGACATAGATGCCGTTTCTCATGCAGCGCACCATCACTCCGTTGAGACGGCCCAGGCCCGGCATGGGGGTAGCCTCGTAGCCCAGTTTATCCGTCATCCACACCTCGATGGTATTCGAGTTGATGCTCGTCTTGTATTTCGTGCAGGGGTAGCCAAGCACCTTCTCCTTGCCTTCTTCGCTGAAAGTGACGTCGTTGTCGGTGAAGGCGTAGGCACTATAGAAGTTCCCGTCTGGATATTGCAGCACAGTAAACACCGAGTCTTGTTGATAGCCGACGTAAGTGACGCTTTCAACGTAGCCTGGAATGGGGTTCTTGACTTCATTGCCTATATTGCTAATTTTGAGGCAACCTTTTTGTTCGGTGACGCTGATGAAAGTCGTGTCACCGTCTTCCACGTCTTTAGCGTAGCTTTGGTAAGTGAGGACATGTTGCCCGAAGGCGTTTGCGCCCAGAAGGAGGGCGATGAGGGGGAGGATGAGGTTTTTCATGGGAATTGTTGGTTGATTTCTATTTGATGACAGAAGTGGCCAGGACAAGCCACGATTTGTCAGTGTCACGACGTTGGATATATCCTTTCTCTTCCATACCGTCGATAAGTTTTTGGATAGCAGACACATTGATGCCAATTTCTTCAGATAGTTTCGCAAAGGTAATGTAGGGATTGTCTTTAAGGATGCCAAGTATTCGTGATGAATTAGGAGATCGAAAGGCTATTTTCTCTCCATCATACCACCAAACCTTTTCGTCTTTGTTTTCGATGAAAGCAATATCATAGGCCAATTCGTCTTCCACCAGTTTTGTAAAATATTTTACAAAATTCCTAATCTTGGTAAGGCTTGCATAAGCTCCTTCAGAAGGCACTGGGCCAACCACCAAATCGGTTTTATGCAGCGCCTCCAGATATTCTTGTTTTTTTCTGCTTCTCACCACAATCATTGGCCATCCATGACGTGCCAGAATATAGTTGACCATCAATCGGGCAATTCTGCCATTGCCGTCCTCAAACGGATGGATACGGATATAGCGATAATGAAACAGCGCAGCAAGTTCCACCACTGAGTATTTGCCAGACTGCTCGGCATCGTTATACCAATTGACGAGGTCTGTCATCAACGCCGGGGTTTCCTCTGGCGATGCATATTCGAATCGATCGCCATAGCGAGTAATCACACTATTTGGCCGCGTCTTATATTGCCCTGCGTGAATCACATAACTG
>JAEEII010000183.1 GCA_016281295.1 Bacteroidales bacterium | reverse complement strand
TTCCTTTACCATCAACGCCACCCCCAACCCGGCGGAGGGCGGCGCGGTGAGCGGTGCCGGCGCCTACGCAGAGGGCGCCGAATGCACGCTCACGGCGACGGCCTCGGCGGGCTACACCTTCGTCAACTGGACCGAGAACGGCGAGGTGGTCTCCACTGATCCCACGTATCTTTTCACCGTGACAGGCGACAGGGAATTGGTGGCTAACTTCTCCGCTTCATTGGATGCGGTTCAGGAAATACACCTCACTACCGGTTGGAACTGGATCTCCAGTTTTGTGGATTACCGTCCCCAATCACTTGTGGAGATGATGAACGCCATTGCATCGGAAAGCGAGACAGCGGTGATCAAGTCGCAGGACTATTTTATTAGCTATGGCGCTGAGGAATGGGCTGGCACGTTGTCATCGCTCGACAACTCGCAGATGTATCTGGTTCTGGTGAACCACGACATGCCATTGACCTTCTCTGGCTCTCTGTCTGATCCAGCCGCTCATCCTGTAGAGCTAAAGCCGGGATGGAATTGGATAGGTTATCCTGTAAACACTCCAATGCCTCTCAAAGAGGCACTTTCGGGTATTCAACCGAATCAATTTGACCTTGTAAAGGGACAAGAGAACTTCTCCAGTTATGATACGTTGCAAGGGGGATGGACGGGCAGTCTCGATACGCTGGAGCCGGGACAAGGGTATCTCTATCTCTCAACAAGTACCGATACGCTGAGTTTTACTTTTCCTGAGTCAACACCTGTGATGGAAGGAACTGTGGAAATTCCAGTGGGCATGGATGCCTCGAACATCGTGGTTACCAACTTCAGCGAAGAAGTGGTGCCTGACGAGGAGGGCAATTTTGAGATTAAGTTTGGCAACATGCTGATGGCTGAGGATCTGCTGACTGGAGAAGTTATTTATACCTCTGTCGTTTCTGTCGATTACGAGGGGCTTGGTAGTAGAAGAGGTGCTGTTTTGAATTCCGTTGAATTGAATGCCAAAGAAACGGCTATCGCTTTGGCACTTCAAACCTTGCCTTATGGCCTTATGCAAAGCAAGGACGAGACCTTCAACTCCATTAAAGAAGTGCTCTATTCGTTGGACTGTGTGAAAGACCTTGAGAGTGCCATTGAGACAGTTGTTTCGCAATACGGCTATTTGAACATGGATGAACTAGGCACCGCAATGCTTGCAGTAAGCAATTTCTTCATGGAGGAACTGTTTCCTGAAGGGATCAGAGATCATGGTGGCACTGACACCGTTCCCATTGTTGGAAAGATAGAGTTGGGCAGGGACGGTAACATCAGACTTAATCCGCCCTTTCTGCCTATTTCTCGTTACAGTGGTATCAGAATTGATTTAGAAAGTGCCAATTACAATGTCTTGAGTGACACTTGGTCGCTTAACATGACTGCTTATAGCGACAACGGCATTTATATTGGTATCTTAAATGGCTATGCTGATGAAAATGGATTCTTGTATATAGGAGGTGATAGGACTCGTTATTTTGTCCCTCCGATGAACGTTGGAAAATTCATGGGCACTTTTGTAACATGGTCGGGTTTGAAGTCCTATTTTGGGGACTTGAAACGTTTGATTACTGAGGAGGGCTTTGGTTTTGACGACGCGACTTGGGATATGGCTGAACTTGAAAACATACGTATTGACATTGGCGTGGATGACAATGTCCTGGTGTTCTTGTCTCCATGGGATAGCCAGAGGACTGCTATAGTAAATGCTGTATATTTTGTTTTGGGCAGCATCAATTGTTGGGTGTCCACGGAAGGCATCATGGAGTATTTTATGGACTTGTTTATGGATGAGGAATTCCTTCTTCTGTTCGCCAACAACTGGAATCAAGGGGATGAAGGTTTTAAAGTGATTGCTGCAAAGATTATTGAAAAATTCGAGGATTTCATCACGACGCATACATTTCAGTTGATAGTGCAACAAGCGAAGATAGAGAAGGTGTTGGAAAAAACATTGTCGCTGGTTAATTTCGGTACGTTCGTGGTATGCACTGCGGCTGCTCTTAATCTTTATGAAACTTTTGGTCTTGAGATTGTTGCTGAGTTCAGCGATGACATTGTTTTGCCAGGCCTTATCACCAACTCATTCGAGGTTCTTTCAAGTACCGAGGCTGTGGTGACAGGTGCGTTGATTAACGAAGGCAACGAGGGTATTGTTGAGCGAGGCATTTGCTATAGTGCTTCACCCAATCCGACGATAAATGACTATTGCGTACCTGCCGAAGGTACAGGTATCGGTGCGTTCACCTGCAATTTGCAGGGGTTGGAGATCGGCCGCCAGTATTATGTTCGTTCCTACGCCAAGAATAACTATGGGATGGCGGGTTATGGTAATGAGTTGAATTTTAGTACTTTATCTGGGATACCCATCATTACTACCTATCCTGTTAACGAGGAAGATATTGCCACAAACTCGGCAGTGTTAAGAGCCAGCGTGGAAGGCGTAGCCTCGAGTTCGATTTGGATGCGTGGCTTTTTCTACAGCACTTCGCCCCAAGTCTATTATGAAGATCCCTCTGTGCTGTCGGTAGATGCCATGGGTGGTGGAACGGGTGAGTTTACAGCTACGGTTACGGGACTCGAAGAAGGCGTTCCGTATTATTATGTACCCTATATTGTAACTGATCAAGAGGAGGTTTATCAAGGGGCTGAGATGAGTTTCACCACATTGTCTAATGGTGGCAACACGGGTGATAGCATTGTCATTACCGCCGTGCCCAATCCTGAGGAGGGCGGCACGGTGAGCGGTGCCGGTACTTACGCAGCGGGCACCGAATGCACACTCACGGCGACGGCCTTGACGGGCTACACCTTCGTCAACTGGACCGAAAACGGTGAGGTGGTCTCTATGGGAGCTACCTATAGCTTCACCGTGACAAGCAATAGAACACTGGTAGCGAACTTCGTCAGTACTGGAACCAACGTCACCGATGGTGTCCTCAACGGTGTCTTCTCAGTGGGTGAGAACACAACTGTATGCTTCTCGCAAGGCAATTTACAGTATAAGGCGAGTGCCAACACATGGCGATTTGCGGAGAGCCAATGGGATTATGTGGGAACGCAAACTCCAGGATGGGAATGGGATGATCCGGGTGGAACAGTTCCACAAAGTGATAATAGCAATATCTCACAGAATTACAACGGCTGGATTGACTTGTTCGGCTGGGGCACAAGCGGCTGGAACAACGGCAATGTTTATTACCAACCTTGGAGTACAGATTATGTT
>JAEEII010000018.1 GCA_016281295.1 Bacteroidales bacterium | reverse complement strand
TTTGACGTCATGCTGTCATAAAGATCCTATGAACATGAAATTATGGGGTCATTGGGGGTGTGAGCGTTATATCAGTTGCCGTACCTATGATGATGGCACTGAAAAATGGGATTCCCTTTATTACATAGTGGGAGCGGGTCATGGCTATGAGTTTTGGTTTAATGAGGATGGCTCGGGCAAATTTCGCATGAACGACAGTCCTGCTTTGATAAAACAAATCGATATTACCTACGAGTTGTATGAGGCGCAGCAGGAAATTGCGATTCATGGCAGCAAGTTGTTTTATTTGCTATACGGCAGCCAATACTTTGATGAAAATGAGGCTCGTTTCCATATCCAGACCTTGAACGACTCGGTGCTTCATGTGGATTGGACCAACGTGGTCTCTGAAAACAAACCTTTTTATGAGGATTTCTATTTGAGAAAAATCACTGACTAAATAATCATGAATGATGAAAAATAATGTAACTATTATTGCCTTTCTGGCTTTGCTGTTAGGCATGATGTCTTGTGGAAAAGACGAAAATTCCATGTTAGTGGGCACTTGGGGCGTGGAACGGATTGAGTATTATTACATCGACTATTACGGACAACCCATCTCTTCTACTCTCAAGGTATATGAGTACACTCCTGGGGATACTGAAAATGGAATCGAGATGGTCTTCTATGAGAATAAACGCGGAGAATGGCGTGATCATGATATTGACACCTTCTTGGTTCAAGTGAGCATCAATCCTGTCACCTACGATACCATCGTTAATCCCGACACCACCTTGGTGATTCCTTTCAAATATTCTTTTGACAAAGATCTTAACAGCTTGACTATCAAGACTGCGGATGCTGAGACCTATATGCTTGATGTGGAGGCTTTGACGCAAGGCACGTTTGTTTACATCAACCAATTTAAAACGGATTATGTGGAACGGTCGGTGTTGAAACGTATTGATAGCAAGTCGAAAGTCCAGTCATCAGGGAAAGCCTCACCCAAAGCGCCTCGTCCAGAAGGGTCGATGTATCGTACGATGTCATTCGACAAATAACACCAGTCCTTTCAGGTAAGCACCTTCCGGATGGAAGATGTTGATGGGGTGATCTGTCGGCTGTGAGAGCTGATACAGGATTCTTACGTTACGTCCTGCCTCGATGGCGGCGGCGGTGACAATACCTTGGAACGTTGCTTTGTCAACAGCTTGTGAACAGCTGAAGGTGAACAAGATACCTCCTTTGGCGATACGTTTTATCGCCTCTGCATTGAGGTAACGGTAGCCTTGCAATCCGCGATGTCGGTCATGATGCCGTTTGGCGAAAGCGGGCGGGTCGAGGATGATCATGTCGAAGGTTCCTTCCTCCACCTTATTAATATAGTCTTTCATGTCGGCCACGACGCAGGGATTCATCTCTTTGGAGTAGCCATTCAGCTCCAAGTTGTCCTCGGCTGCCTGGATGGCTTTTTTCGAGGCATCGACAGTGACCACCTGTTTGGCACCCCCTTTCAAGGCAGTGACTGAGAAGCCACCCGTGTAGCCAAAGGCGTTGAGCACCGTCTTGCCCTGTGCCATTTGCCGTACCAGTTCACGGTTGTCGCGTTGGTCGAGGAAAAAGCCGGTCTTCTGCCCATTCTCCCAGTCAACATGGAAACGGCTGCCGTTTTCCATCACGCATTCATCAATGGGGCCGCCAAACAGATAGCCGTCTTCGACGGTGTCGTCTTTACCCATGCGTTGCATAGCTTCCGCGCTCTTGTTGTAGATGGCTTCGATTTGCAGTTCTGGAATCAGCTTCAAAGCCCTGACAATCTCTTTCAGATGCAAGGCCATCCCTTCTGTTTGCGCTTGAATCACCACTGTATGGCCATACACGTCGATGATCAGGCCAGGTAAGCCATCGCCTTCGGAATGGACCAAACGATAGCAGTTGGTATGCTCATGGTGCGTCAGCCCCATGGCATGGCGTACCTCAAACGCTTTTTTGAGTTTGTTGAGAAAGAACCATTCATCGATTTTACTGTTCTCAAAACTCAGCAGTTTCACGGCGATGCTCTCCGACTCGCAAAAGCCGGTGCCGAGGATGTTGCCGTTAAAGTCAGTGACGGTCACTGTGTCGCCAGCTTGCAGTCCTTGCGGACCGTGTTCGATGGCGCCAGAGAAAATCCAAGGATGGAAGCGCAGCACAGCGTCTTCCTTGCCTTTGTGAAGGCGGATGACAGGATAGAGGGGTTCGGTATTCATGGAATTCATTTTTTGCAAAGATAAGGATTTGCGAAGGATTGATTATCTTTGTGGTCAGAATTAATAGTTCTTATTATGATTGACAACTCTTTTTCTTTGAGTGGACAGGTGGTGGACCTGGTTCATTCACGTATCTTTCCAGGGCAGGTCACGGTCAACGACGGCAAGATTGTCGAAGTGAAAGAACTTGACACGGCTGAGCAGCAGTTTATCATGCCAGGTTTTGTGGATGCCCATATCCATATTGAGAGTTCCATGGTACCACCGTCGGAGTTTGCTCGGATGGCCGTGTGTCATGGCACGGTGGCTACGGTGAGCGACCCTCATGAAATCGCCAATGTGATGGGCGTTGAAGGGATCGATTATATGATACAAAGCGGCAAACGAGGGCATTTCAAGTTCTTTTTCGGGGCTCCCAGCTGTGTGCCTGCCACGCCTTTCGAGACTTCTGGTGCTGTTCTCGACGCTGCCACGGTCGCCGAGTTGATGGGTCGTGACGACATCTATTATCTCTCCGAGATGATGAACTATCCCGGGGTGCTTGCCGATGACCCGGAGGTGATGAAAAAACTAAAGGCCGCCCAAGCTTATGGGAAACCTATCGATGGTCATGCCCCGATGGTCACTGGCGACGATATCAAGAAGTATATCGGTGCAGGCATCAGCACGGACCATGAATGCTATAACCTTGATGATGCCAAAGAAAAGCTGCATCTTGGGATGAAGATCCTGATTCGTGAAGGCAGTGCTGCCAAGAACTTCGACGCGCTGATTCCTTTGATGACACCATATCCTGAGATGTTAATGTTCTGTTCCGACGACAAACATCCTAACGACTTGATTAAAGGTCATATCAACCTCTTGGTGAAACGTGCCTTGCAAAGAGGCTACAAGCTGATGGATGTGCTTCGTGCCGCTTCCTTGAATGCCATACGGCATTATCATTTAGAGGTGGGTCTGTTGCAGTTAGGTGATGATGCCGACTTCATTGTGGTTGACAACCCACAGGACTTGAATGTGATGGAGACCTACGTCAAAGGCCGTCTTGTGGCTCGTCAGGGACAGTCGTGTATGCCTTATCGCAAAGAAGAGGCCTGCAACCGTTTCCATGCGGTTCCTATCGTCGCGGATGATTTGAGGGTTCCTTCTCAAGATAAAAACATCAAGGTAATTTCTTGTATGGAAGGGAATCTGATTACCAACACCATTGTCGCCACGCCCAAGGTGGTTGATGGCAACATAGTTAGTGACACCACACGCGACATTTTGAAGATTGTAGTGTTGAATCGTTACGCCCCATCGAGGCCTGCTGTGGGTTTCATCAATCATTTTGGTTTGAAACGTGGTGCCATTGCCACTTCTGTGGCACATGACAGTCATAACATTGTGGCTGTTGGCTGTACCGACGAGGATATTGCTCGGGCGATTAACATGCTGGTGCTTACGAAGGGGGGCATGGTGGCTTGCACAGAGACGGAGTTTGCCTTGTTGCCTTTGCCTGTGGCGGGTTTGATGAGTTTGGAGGAAGGCACGCGTGTGGCGGAGGATTACGAGCGG
>JAEEII010000182.1 GCA_016281295.1 Bacteroidales bacterium | reverse complement strand
TTGATCCTTGATGAGGATGAAAGCCTCGTGGGAAGCTTTGATGCCATAGCGGGCGTCGGTATAGTTCTCGATAGGTCCGATCACCATGTCAACGTTGTTGTTGCGGACATCCATCCAGCGCATGTCACTTTCCAGATAGTCATCGGTACGGAGAGCCTTGGCGCGGAGGGCGAGATAGGTGGCGAACTCCTCGTCGCCGGCAAGCTCCGAGGCATCATCCAGCAGAGAGGCGGCCTTCTCAATCTGATTCTTGAAATAGTCGTGGTACCACACACATTTCAGGGCACCGTTCTCGTCACGCACAATCATGGTGTACTGGCTGGTCTTGTTAGGATCGTCGAAAGCGTTCCATTCCTCTTCCGTCATGTCTTGGGGATAGAAACGAGCGCCGGCAGGCTTCTCGCCGATGCCATCCACGAACGACTGGTTGCCGTTGAGACCATCCCAAGGGCCGTAGGTGATGCAGGCAAAACGTTGCACATCGGGATCGCTGATTTTGGCCATCAGCTCGTCTTTGTCGCCATAGTTCTCCATCCAGAAGAGCTGGTCCATGATATCGGCAGCTTCAAAGAGCAAAGGGAGCATCTCCTTTTCGTTCTCGCTCAGATGGCTGATATCGGAAGTCAAAGTGTACTCAGCGTATTTGTCGATGAGTTTCGGTTGCGGTTGCTCCACGGGTTGTTTGGGAGCGTTTGAGCAGGCAGAGGCCAACAAAGCCAATGCTGCGACAAAAGTCAAATGTTTGATTTTCATAGTTTTATTTTTAAAAATACAAATCCATAAAATGAGCGTGCAAAGTTACGTCATTTTTCGTATTATTGCAAATCATTTTACAGCCATGAAAAAACGCAAGGTACCACATACTTTTGTCATCGTTTTCTCCTGCATCCTCCTCGCTGCGATGATGACTTGGTTCATCAAGCCAGGGAAGTACGTCTCCGAAACAGCGGGAGGTGAGTCGGTGATGACGTTTTACTATCAGGACCAACTGCCCGAGCCCTACGCGTCGGAGTTCCAAGCCGAGCCTCAGACCTGGCAGGTGTTTTCCGCTTTATACAAGGGGTTTGTGAAGCAAAGCAGCATCATCGTGTTCATCTTGATTATCGGGGGTGCTTTCTGGATTATGAACAAGAGCCGCGCCATCGACACAGGCATCATGGCCTTTCTGCGATTCACCAAGAGGTTGGAACACAACAAGTTAATTCGTAAGATTGGAGTCAACAACATCATCATCACGATGGTGATGATACTTTTCAGCTTGTTTGGGTCGGTATTTGGGATGAGTGAGGAGACCATTGCTTTCACGCTGATTGTCATCCCTTTGGCCATTTCCATGGGCTACGACTCCATTGTGGGTGTCTGCATGGTGTATGTTGCCGCGCATATCGGTTTCTCGGGGGCCATGCTCAACCCTTTCACCATCGGCATCGCTCAGGGCATCGCCGACATTCCTTTGTTTTCAGGCATCGGCTACCGTGCCGTCTGCTGGGTTATTTTGACCATCATCGGCATTGTCTTTGTGCTCCTCTATGCCAAGAAAGTGAAAAAGAATCCTTTGTCTTCAATCATGTACGAAGAGGATGAGTATTGGAGAAAACAGAAGGCAGAAGACAGGAGGCAGAAGGCAGAAGACACCTCTCACCTTTCAACTCTCAACTCTTCTTGGTGGGTCTATGGCATCATCACAGCCATTTTGGTGTATTGCGCTATCCGTTATCCGATGAGCACTTTGAAGGTAGGCAACAGCACCACCACCCTACCGTTGATGCCTATTGGGGCGGGTTTGTTTGCGTTGATTGGATTCTTTGCCTTACGGAAGTCGGTGGCATATTTCATCTTGACGATGTTGTTTGGCACGGTGTATTACCTGATTGTCGGGGTGTTGGGCTACGGTTGGTATATCATGGAGATTGCCACATTGTTTTTGTTCATGGGTATCTGTAGCGGTTTTTCCATTGGCAAGAGTGCGAGCGACATCGCCAAGCTTTTCATCGAGGGCATGGGCGACATCCTTTCCGCCGCAGTGGTGGTGGGGTTGGCTGCGGGCATTGTCATTGTGTTACAGGACGGCGGAGTCATCGACACAATTCTTTACGGCTTGTCGAAGTCGATGAACAACATCGGCACCATTGCCTCGACAGAGATCATGTACGGCATTCAAACCTTGATTAACATTGTGATTCCTTCCGGTTCGGCCAAGGCTGCGATCACCATGCCCATCATGGCGCCTTTCAGCGATTTAATCGGCATCTCGCGTCAGACCACGGTGATGGCTTTTCAGTTCGGTGACGGTTTCACCAACATGATTACTCCCACTTCGGGAGTGCTCATTGCCACTTTGGGTGTGGCCCGCATCCCGTGGGAAAAATGGGTGCGTTTCATTTGGAAGTTCATCTTAGTACTGATTGTCATCGGTGGTCTGTTGCTCATCCCCACAGTGACGATGAGTTTAAACGGATTTTGAAGGTAAACCCCTCCAGGCAGACTCTTGAGGTCGAGGGTCTTGCTGCCTTTGTTACCGTCCAAGGTGGCAGTCATCACTTTCACGCCTGTGATGCTGGTTGGCCGACAACAGCTTTTGAGAACATTTCATTGTCTATTTATCCCACATTGTCAGGTCTTTGAATACATAAGACAAAAATATAACTTAATATAGACAACAATAAAAAGAGAAAAACAAAAATACCTTTTAACCATTTAAATGGTTCGTGTCGATATTTGAAGTCATATTCCTTATAAATCTTTTCATGATTAGGAAAAAGTTTATTAAAGAATAATACTTCCGTTAACACAGGTATGCAAAAAATAAAAATTAGCGTTTCATTTAACCTTAAACCAAAGTGGAATAATACACATTGCAACAGAGTCAATAAATAACCAGTAAATGCAAAAAACATCAAAAAATAACCTTGAGCAATATAGTCTTGCATCTTCATCTTCTTGTAAGCAGATGCTATTCTATATATACAATAGTAAAACAGTCTTTTCATTATTCCTTATTTAAATGGTTGATATTACTTCGGGAAGCATAAAGCCAGAGTGTTCATTGATCACCACCTGCTTTAATGGGCCCCTGTCGAACATGGGCTTGCCGGTGAAACTCCCGCTCCAGGTGTCGGGGTCGCGGAGGCTGCCCCAGGCGTCGTAGCTCAGGCGTTGCTCCACATTGCCTTCGCTGTCGGTGACGGTGGTCCAAGAGCCGAGGTTGTCCTTGAGGATGTAGTGGAGGGTCTCCTCGCCGCCGCGCTTCTCCACCACGGTGTAGACACCGGTGGGTACCGATTCTTTCAAAACTTCGATTAAGTTGTCGAGGTCGTTGTGTTCAAAGGTCTCTTTACTCATATAGCCTTATGAGGTGGACGGATCCTAAAGGGACAAAATCCATTATTTGTTATTAATTCTATTGTGGTACATAATTATATAATCCCATATTCCCAACGATATACATCGCAATAGGGAAAGCTATCCAAGTGATAACGATATAAATAATACACCAAGTCTTTCGTTTCATTTTGGTTTCCTTATCTTCTTGATCAAATACAGTTTTAATTGACTGATATTTTTTTTGATGCATAAAAAGAATACAATTTATTACTGATAATAATATCAAAAACCAATGCCAGGGATAATGATATATTTTTATACGGGTTATTGCTGTAGCAAATAAAGATAGTGTGAACACATTCCAATATAACATATATGAAAACACCAAAGAACTCATGAATGCGATAGCATTCCCATCTTCTTTCATGCTTCGTTTGAGGCCTAAAAAAATACAGTAATATATTCTATAATACATTTTTTTTATAATATTTATTATTTCCACCATTTTTCTGTATTGTATAAATTGTTGTCAAAACCTCCTCCTATATCATATACTGTCAATCCTATTGAAAGAACATCATTAAAATATACACCTGGATAATTAATCAAATCTGTTTCAAAGTGAGTATATCGACCTACAACAGCATTCAACTCATTAAAGACTTTTCGTTCTTTCTCGTTCAAACAGGTGTAATCCAATTCTAAGCCATAGGATTCATGAAATGCGTTACTAAAAGCCTCCCCATCTATTTTTTTTGAAAGGTAGTATTCCATGATCCAATACAAGTATTTTTTATCGTCTTTATTAATCATTTGTTATGGTGTTTGCTTACGTCGGACTAAATTCAAGGCAGTGCTTCAATCAGTAAAATAGGACAAATTCAGTCACTTTTGGGTATGCTAAATTAATTTAGTGTATATGGCGACAAAATTAATCATTGTTTTCTTAAACTTTCACCTTTTAGTTCAATTTTTGCTCCAATTTAAGCACCCAAAGTGAAGCACTCGGTCTGCCTCTCCGAGGTTGAACATCGAAAAGCGCGAAAAGGAAGCTTTTGTTTTTTTTGTGCTTTTCGATGTTTAGTGTTTTTTCAGAAATGATTACCAATCTTGACAATTTGGGACTTTAATCCATTTCTTTTCTTCGCAAGAATAGGTGTAATAGTACGATTGTCCGCAGTTAGACCAACGATCTATTTGTGCATGTTTTTTTCGAACCTTGACTTTGAATGTCGAAACATGAATAGTAATCATATTACCGTGAATTGTAGTTGTTACTCCTGCTACAGTGGTGGAATGCTTGAAATGCTTTTTTATTTGAAGAGGATTCCCTTCAATCCACTGTAACGAAAACACATCACAAGGAAGATCATCCATTGGAAAGTCCGCTGACAAGCCATCAGCACAGAAGTACTGTATGGTGTCGTAATCAGTTTGTTTTGCCAAAGCATTATAGTCTTTTATATAGGAACAAACACTTCCCAAAATCATTTGATTAAGTTGATTGTTTGGAGACTCATAATATGTTCCATTCCTCAAGGGTTCTGAGCTGTTCGTGTGATGAGGCATCTTGCTTTTGTCAAAGTCAATCCTGAGCTTATATTTACAGTTAAGATATTTCCCACAAACAAAATAAGTGGGGAAATCAGGCAGCATAGCCACAACTCGCATCGCTTCCTTGTCAAAATCAGGATAACCTGATGACTTAAGCAATATGACATTGAAAACTTTTCCAGTGCTGTCAATCGAATACTCGACATGAACTTTCGGTTTTTCCTCCAATATGTTCTCGTCCAATGCGCCCCATTGTATTGAGGAATAAATATATTCATTAAACTTTGTGGAATAAGGAGAAAAATCCGAGGGTTTGCTTTTGTCTTTGTGGTCTTCGTGCCATTTTACTATCCCGTTTTTGAAAACCACCGTCATTTCGTTCTCATAGATTGCGGTAGGGAATTGTTCGTTAAAGAAAGTCTTGCCATGCCCAAGATACAAGGTGTCATTAACGTCATCCATCATGACCCTTTTGTTTGAACCGAACACATGCGCCATCAGATCCTCGCCATCGTTGTTCATGATTGAAATCAAAAACAAGGAATCATGACAGATTTCAAATTCGTAAGAATAACCTCTCCAATTAGAGGTTGTGGTGCCTTCTTGGATTTTCTCGTTTAGTTTCTTCAATTGTGCATCATCAAATGTCTTCTCGACATTGATATACGGATAGACGTAATAGATTATCCCGTTCCAATACAGAACGTCTCTGGCTTGCGGTGTTGAGAGTGACAACTTGCAAATCAGCACAAGAAGTATCGATAATACGAGTGGCTTTTTCATGTTGTTTTTTCGCGTGGCTAAATTACAAACAATCATTTTCTATATGGTGGAGATGTGAAAATGATTTTATCCAATTCAAAATTTGCTGAAAACATGCATAAGAAAGCATCAATGTCTGTAAACCATTCGGTGTCTAACGATAGTGTGTCGCAATTG
>JAEEII010000181.1 GCA_016281295.1 Bacteroidales bacterium | reverse complement strand
GGCATGCGTCTCCTTGCGGATGCGCTCCACCTCGTTCATCATGGGTTTGTCGTTTTGTGTCATAATCTCTTGGTTTTATAAATAGTTTTCAATATATTTGCAAAAGATTTGAAAAGATGTTGCAAAGATAGAGTTTAATTCTAATATCTGCAAATAAATTTAGAGTTTTCTTCTATTTTTCTACGCAAAATTTACGTAAAAATATTTAACAAGCATGGAAAAGACTGTGAAACAAAGACTTATAGAGTATATAAAAAATAAGGGTCTTTCGAAAAAGAAATTCGAAGAGACAATAGAAGTATCTAATGGTTATATCAATAATTTAAAGAGTCAACCCCGAGAAGAAATTATTAAGAAGATACTTCTAACCTATCCCGATTTAAATAAGGTATGGCTCCTTACCGGTGAAGGCGAAATGCTGACTCAGGATGTGGTGCCCGTGAGGCAAGCCGAATTCAGGGAATACGAAAGGACGAAAAGCGGCAACAGGTTCTACAGGAGCGCCGAAGGGCACATCGTCATGCAGGTGCCCATCGTGCCCATAGAGGCACTGGGTAGCCCCGACGACGAGTATGCCACCATCGTCAGCGACTACGAAGGGGAAACCACTGTCTTCGAGGTCGACGAGGTGCACCACGGCAAGTACCTCGCATTCCGCGTCAACGGCGACTCCATGGACGACGGCACACGCAACAGTTTCGAACGGGGAGACATCGTGCTCGTACGCGAACTCTCACGCGACAAGTGGCTGCCGCGGCTCCACTACCGCGACTGGCCCTACTGGGTCATCGTCTTCGGCAACAACGTACGCATCAAGCAGATCATCGGCCAGGACGAGAACACCGGCACCATCACCCTCCATTCCCTCAACCCCTCACCCGAATACACCGACTTCACCCTCCACCTCGACCAGATCTCCCGCCTCTTCAACGTCGTCAAGAAAAAACCCCGCATCATCACCTACGGATGACACGGGGCACACATTAAATAATAAATAAAAAATCGCGCACGCTCCTCACCCCACACCAGGGGGCAGACCTCTCACCGCGCTCTTTGACTTACTGGACTGACCGAAAAAAATTTGCAAGTATTGGGATTATTGACTATCTTTGCGGAAAAACATAGAGTATGGAAAAAGTTGACCCTAAAGATACTAAGTTGTTGATTCATTTAAAGCACTCAAAACCTGTTGAAATAAATGAATTCACAGCATCCCTGAATGCGGTAGGAAATCTGTATTCATCATTCGTGCAAGAAAACGGAGGCTGTGATGAACAAGCACAGGCAAAACTCTATGTTGAAAAAATCCAGGAGGGCAGCATCATGGTCTATCTATCTGAGTTGGTGTCAGCTGGGTTGATTCCTTTCATGGAGAACTCAAATACAATCCTTGATTTTGCGTCATATTTAAAAACCGTATTTGGTTATTACATACATGGGGAAGGAGACAAGCCTGAACTAACTATCCAGGAATGCAAGGATTTCGGAAACATGCTGTCTGTCGTAGCAGGAGACCATAAAGGTAGGATGGAAATAGGGGCCGTTGTAAAAGGTGACAACAACAATGTACTTGTTGGCTGCAGTATCAATTACACCGATAGCAATGCCGGACAAAACACGTTCAAGAGAGAGGAAGAACGCTTGCGCTCCATAGCTCCCAAAAGTGTAGCATATTCTCGTCAACTCATGATTGTCGATCAGATGAGAAGAGACATGACTAAAGACTCGGGAAACAGAGCTCTGATAGAAAGCATTTCAAAGAAAAAATACCCAGTTGTCTTTGAGACAGACGAATTGAAAAGGACGATACTTAATTCAGACACCAATCCCGTAAAAAGGGCTTTTTTTGTTGATGTGGAAGTGCAAACTATAAGAGGGAAAATTGCGGCTTACAAGGTTCTTGCTCTACACGAAATTATAGACATAGGAGAATAACAATATAAAACTACACCACACAGCGGTCAGTCCACACGGTCAGACCGCTATTTTTATGCCCGTAAGGCAACGAAAAAGAAATGAAAAAAGACCATAAAAATGGCAGAACGAAAACGAAAACGGAAACGCCTATCATAGGAAACTATCATAACATCATTGACTTTCAAGGTGTTAGCGGAGCCTCATTTTGCTTCCCAAGCCGAGGAGGCGGGTTCGATTCCCGTATTCCGCTCAGCAAGGAGCAGGAAACCATTCGGTCTCCTGCTCCTTGCTATATGGCGATTTTATCTCCCTTGCACGGTGCGAAGAACGACAGGAGATGGTGCTCAGAAGGGAAGAGCGCGTGGAACTTCTCCATGTCGGATAGCGCATGCACACTGCCTCACACCAGAGTCGGTTCAATGACAAATCAAACACTTCATCGCGCACACGCGCAGGTGTAGTAGGGTCGTTGATGTTTATTCTTTCTTCTTTTTCTTTATTCTGTTTTGTTACGCTGGGTGATACACTTGGTGGTACGCTGGGTGTTGCGCAGGGTGATACGCTGGGTGTTGCGAACACTGTTGCACCAAAGGGCGGGGATATGGCTGATGATGCGGGTCTGGGTGTTTCACAAGGTGTTGCGTGAGGTGTTGCATGAGGTGTTTCGCAGGGTGTTGCGTGGGATGTTTCGCTACCCGTTTCGGAGGCATCGACGGTATTGCGCCCCCGCTCCTTGTCGGTGACCTGGATGATGGTGATGCCTTCGCGCTGTGATACGGGCCAGCAGTCTTTCTGCCAGGCAACGGTCTTTCCGGCGATGGTGATGGTGGTGGGCTGTGAGGAGAACCTTACTGAGGCGAGGATGTCGAGCCATGCCTCGGCTTTGCTGAACACACGGGAGTGTAGCCACTCTTCGGAGTGGAAGAAACTACGGGGAAGGGTAATGTATCCTTTTTCCATTTTTGCTGATTATAGGCATTTTGCTGATTCTGAACGCAAAAATAGGGAAAAAGGTAGGGAAATGCCATGGCATTTTCGTAT
>JAEEII010000180.1 GCA_016281295.1 Bacteroidales bacterium | reverse complement strand
CAGGCACGGCGCACCACTTGGATGTCTTTGCTATGATGAGATAGATTGTCGTACTCTATCTTACTCATCACTCCCTGCTCGATCATCCATCCGGCTTCCACTGCCAGTATATTGTTGAAGTATTCCATTTCGTTGTGTCGTTGGCCGGCAGGTGGGGAGTCGAACCCCTTGCGATAATGAAGCTGAATTAGACTGTGGCCGAGTTGCCGTTCATCGGCCCTTGTTCCTGCCGTTGTCCCCGCCGGGCCTCACGGATGGGCGGGGGATGGGAAAATTGTTAACTAAAAACCAAAATTTATGCGTATGAAAAAAACCTATGGTTCGTCTGTATCTCAACCGGCTGGATGCGCCGATATCTTTTCATGATAAGGGTCATGATCCTCCCGTCGGTCGTCTTTCTCCTGTTTTTTGTCCTGGAAGTCGTAAGCCTCTGCCAGCCATGCCCCGAAGGCGAAGACCACCACGCCGATGAGACGGTGAAGCAGCTCAAAAGGGATTCCGTCAGCGGTGCAGATGGCATAGGTGAGCCCAATTACGGAAAGGAAGGACCCGAATTTCTTTTTACGTTGTCTTTTCATATCATTACTCCTTATTATTAAATGGTGATTGAATTCCAACTTCCACGGCGCCGTAGTTCTCCTTGGCCAGTTTGCGGATCTTACGTGCCAGGGGCGTGTCGATCTTGCCGGTCATGGCCTTGCTCACTGTCACCTTGCTCACTCCGAGCAGTTTGGCAATGGCCGCACCCGTGCCGTTTTTTGTGATGTGTAGTGGTTTTGTCATTTTTTCGTATATTTGGGGCGTTGTTTAACTGTTAAATCTGACTGCAAATATAGATTAAAATCTCATTCAAACAACATTTTTTAGAAAAAAATCTAAAATATTATGACTGCAAAGGCTAACTTATTGAAATACTTGGAGATAAAAGGAGAAAAAAAGCCTGATTTTTATAAAAAAACAGGGTTGTCAAATGGTTTTTTGGATAAAAACGAGCATATTTCTTCCAAAAATATAGAGATAATAATCTCCATTTATAAAGATTTAGATCTATATTGGCTCATTACCGGTGAAGGTTCAATGTTTCGTGATGATCAAGGAGAGAGTCCGCCTGATCAAACAGAGATCATCCGGTTGTTGAAGGAGAAGATCCACGATCAGCAGGAGATCATTACCTTATTAAAAGAAAAGATTGATGTGTTACAGGGGGGTGCCTCCGAGAACGAGGCCGACAGCAGCGCTGCTGCGGGTTGAAACCGCCCACGGAACGTCCCGTAATCTTCACTGTTTATAGGGGAGGAAGCGTTTTTTAGCCTCTTTTTGTGCGTGATTTTCTATTTAAAACACTGTAAATCAGTGTTTTATTGTTGTTTTTAAGCTTGTCGAAAAACAATCATATAGGGGTCAACTCGGCTTGATAACGTATATTATGTGGGTCAACTCGGCATCTTTTTTTTCGAGTATTTACTGCCCATTTTACAGCCCATTCTACTGCCCAATGCCATTTTTCAGGCAAAAAGTACCATTTCAGAGGGCTGTTTTCTGGCATGAAAAAACGCCGTTCAAAGGGTGTTCAACCGCTGTTCATCCACCCTTCAAACGGTGTCGTTTTGTAACCGTTTCGGCCATCATTTTCCTGGCCTCGCGAAAATGGTCCCAATCCACTGTTTACACGCCATCCGCGGCGTTTTTCAGCCCCGTTTTCCGGCGTCCAGGCACAAAAAAAGCGGCCCGTAGCCGCCCATATTTATAATCGGTTATACCAACCATATACCCACCCACGCCAAAAATTATAGCAAAATTATACCAAATTAACAGAAATTGTACATTTCATTTTTCGGCGATTTTTTGTAAGTAACTGATTTAAAGCGTTTTTAAGATGGCGTTTTTGGATTTTTCGTTTTTATCCCCTTAAAGGCAAACGCGGTACTCAATTTCGACAAGGCTACACGACACCTTTCCGAATATCTAGTCAAAGGCTTCACTATGGAAGATGAACGGCTGAAAAACCCGAACGAACAGATTCGCTGGGGGCGGAACACCTTGACGGGTTGGGACAGTGAGGCCGTATGATTCAATTATTCTTCTTTACCTAAGAAAGCAACGTATTTCAGAGGCAGTCGGTCTTTGTCTTCATCAGACATCTTAGGGTAGAATTCTTGCCATAGGTTGATGAACTTGTTGCCATCGATAAGACAAATGTTTTTGTCTTTTGCAGATGCTTCTGCATCAGGGGTATAATAACCAGAGGTCACGAAAAGAGCCGACTCTTTAGTGGTGAGAATGCCTAATAAACTGCGAACGTCTTTAGCTGTAACCTTGTCAGTGTCAGAATAACGTTTGACCTGAACTTTAATGCGCGGCTCTTTCAATCCTAACGGATCACTGTAGGCGATGATATCAACACCACCATCCTTGCCTCTGGGAGAGATGAAAGGATTGTAATATCCCATGGCTCGCAGCAAGGCAGCAACAAGTTTTTGAAAATCTATCGGGTCGAGGTTTTGAATATAATCTTTGATTTCAGATAAAGCTTGGCGAGTTCTGGTGCGGCAAAAGCACAAACGTTTTTCATTTCGCAAGCGTTTGGGTGAAAAACTAGTTTTATCTATGTAGGTCGAGGAGCGGGCGTTTTTTGCTTTGGCTAAAGTGCTGGGGCGTGGCTGAGGGGATTTGTGGTGGAAACACAAGAACAATAGCGCGCAACAACAACGTGCTACACGCTATCATATCGTATTTGGCAATACTATTCTTCAACAACAAATCCCTTATCTATCAAATTCCCAAAATACACAGGGGGGATAATAAAACTATTAAGCGGAGTGCCTAACGTTTTTGTAAATATCACTCCACGGATGGAGCCATAACACAAAGAGGCAAATTGCACCAACAAAGGCGGAGCAAACATAATACGACCATCCTTACGCAAGTTTTCCACCGACTCTGGCAAAAGGTTGAAATAGCTTTTCAATTCAGCTTTTACCAAAGGCTTTTCTTGGGCTGACATATTAACGATAATCTTACTGCACAGTATGTAATTGTCTGTGTCATACGAAAACTGGGCTTCGGTCTGAAACTGTACTTCT
>JAEEII010000017.1 GCA_016281295.1 Bacteroidales bacterium | reverse complement strand
GTGAAGTCCCAAAGTTTCTCTTCATCGAGGGCCTTGGTGTATTCACCGCGTTTCAGAAACACACCCGTCAGGGTGGCGAGGTTGTTCTGCAGGCCGTCGAAGTTGCTCGAAAGCAAACCAGGTCCCAAGGATACCTCAAGCATGTAGCCTTGGAATTCCACCTTGTCGCCGATCTGGAGGCCACGGGTGCTCTCAAACACCTGCACGGAGGCTTTGTTCCCGTTCACCTTGATGACCTCTGCCATCAACTTGGTACCGTCCAAGTCGATAAAACAGATCTCATTCTGTGCCACAGGGCCGTCCACCTCCACAGTGACGAGGTTTGCAATAATTCCTGTAACTTTTCCTGTTGTATTCATGTTTTAAGATTCAAATATTCAAAATTCAATGTTTAAGACTTTATAACTCACCTATATTTTCCCTCCCCCGCTCAAATCCAAATTGGCACTCGTGCCTCTAATTTCTTGGACAAGCTTCTTAAACATCTCCTGTCCCTTAGCAGCGTCGAGTTCAGCCCAGCGCTGGACGGTCTTGGCTTTCACCAAAAAAGCGAGGATGGCATTCATGTTGAAATAGTCCATGCGAGCGATGTCGGAAGCTTTCTCCCATTTCAGTTCATCCATCTTCTGTTCACGTTCCACGAAGTCAGCGTCAGCAAGGATTTCCTGGATCTGTTTCTCTTCATCGAAGTCGGCCTCAGGCATCTCCACCAGGTAGTCATCGCCCGTTTTTCCGAGGCGTTTGGCCAGATAGTTCACCTTGATGTTACGCAAGCGACCGTCGAAGTCGAAATACTCGCGGATAAAACGGTTCTTCGACGCGGCAGCCTTAGTGTAGAATTCAGCGTTAAGTGTGTTCTCGTCGAAGCCCTCTTCCATAAGACCGACCAACTGCTGATCTTTCTCGGAGAGCAGTTCCATGATCGACTCTTTGACAGCCGCATAGTCGAAACCCGTGTTCTCGAAACCCGAAGTCAGTTCCGGCAGGCCGGCCACGATATAAACATAGTTATCCATCAGCCAAAGAGTATTTTCTTGGTGGCGGGACGCAAGTAGTTAGCGATGAGCTGGGTGAATTCCTCCTCAGTGAACTGGAGCATATAGCCGCCTTCCTTAGGAGCGACTTTGAAACCACCGTTCATCTTCTTGGAATACTCCACGTTGACCCCACCTTTGAACTGCTGGGCGATCTCGTTTTGGACGAAGGGTCCAATCTGAGCCTTAAGTGACTCTGGCAGAATTAAGTCGAGTGACACGGGAGAAGCATTCTGGGGGTTGAAAGCCTTCACCACCTCTTTGACCAGCTCCTTCACGAATTCTGTATTGCTCATGGCGTTCTTCACGCCTGCCCCTGCAGCCTTGGTCACAATCATTTTCTCCATTTCCTGTTTGGTGACAGCGATACTTTGCGTGGCGGCCATCTTCACATCGGCGGCAACCCTGGTCTTCAGGTCTTCCGCTTCCTTGTTGGCTTGGGCGATGATTTTCTCTGCCTCAGCTTTAGCTTGAGCAAGGATGCTTTCCGCTTCAGCATGAGCTTTTTGCAACAGCTCCTCACCATCTTGTTTTCCTTTCGACAAGCCCTCATTGTAGAGCCGGTCGGTTAATTCTTGAAGTTTGTCTTGCATATATTCTTTTAAAATTGTCCTTATTTTAAATAAGGTTGCAAATATAACAAAATAAACAACGCCAAACAAGAATGCGTTTTTTTTTATTTATGAAAGCGGCATTCAACCTTTTTTTTAATTTTGCACCACTTTTATAAACACAAAAAACAAAAAACCATGTTGAGAAAATCTTTACCTTTATTACTGCTTATGGTGCTATTCGCACCTTGCTACGGCACTGCCCAAGAAAAGGGCACCACTGACATGTGGGACTTTGTCACTTCATTCTCATGCTCCACGGGGCGCCAACACGGTATCGTCTATGACGGCGAACACATCTACACCAGCGCTTGGGGAAAGTCATCAAACGTTTTGTCAATGTTCTACAAATACGACCTTGACGGCAACCTCATCGAAGAGTTCGACGTTCCCGGCGTAAACAATTCCGACAACTACATGCGCGACATGACTTACGACGGAACGTATTTCTATGGCTGCGACGCACACTCCGGCAATATTTGGTGCTACGACCTTCACAACAAGACCCTGGTCGGTTCCATAAGCACCGATTTTGAAGCACTGGGACATTGCAGCTACGACCCTGTTTACGATGCGTTTTGGGTAGGTGAGAGAGCCACGGGATACACTCCCAACCTCCATCTCAACCTCATGCTCATCGACCGTAACGGCAATGTGATCAAAACCGCTTCCCCGCATAATCTGGGTGGCCACACCGTACACGGCACGGGCTATTTCACCGACGAGAATGGCACAACTCACTTGTATCTGTTTGGCGTGGAAGGCTTTACTGCCCATGTCTTCGACTACGACATCGAGGCTGACAACCTGAACCCCAACTACATTTTCGACTTTTCAGTCACTCCTGGATGGGGTGTGGCTTGCAGTGCCGGCGGTGCCTTCATCGGCCCCTGCAACAACTCCATCTATTTCTTTGGTGACGTGGACAAGAGCCCCAACCTCATCGGCATCTACGCTCTTGGCGACTACACCCCCGTTGACCCCACGCCTCCGGAAGGCGACCTCTTCTATGACTTCAACGACGGCATCATGCGCTGGACCACTATCGACGGCGACGGCGACGGCAACAACTGGATTATGCGCCAGAACTGGAACAACTCAGAAAATCCTTTCAGTGTCACCTCCGCTTCCTACGACGACCTCAGCGGCACCGCCCTTCACCCGGAAAACTATCTGGTGTCACCTTTCAAACTGGATTGCGAGCAAGTCGTGTTCAAAGCCAACGTGCAAGATGCCTCAGCCCCAGCCGAACATGTCGGCGTGGCCGTGTCAACCACGGGAAACACCAACAGCGCTGACTTCACCATCGTGTGGGAAACCGAGCTGACCGCTAAAGCAGCAGGCAACTGGTATGAATACAACGTTGACCTCCGCGCCTACCAAGGCCAGGACATTTATGTGGCCATCGTCCACTGCCACTGCTCCAACCAATTCATGCTGAATGTCGATGACATCACCCTCTACAGGGAATACAACAACACCATCGGTCTTGCCGACAACACCAACCTCAAGCTTTCCGTCCATCCTAACCCCACCAGCGACCAGGTGAACGTGGAAAGTGCTGAAAACGTTGAGTCCTATGAGATTTACAACATCACTGGTGCTTTAATCCGCCGCCAAACGGCCAACGCCAAGTCGTTCAGCATCGACCTGACCAACCTACCCAAAGGCACCTATCTGTTGAGACTCAACCAAGCCAACGAGTCCAAAACACAGAGAATCGTTTTGGATTAAGAAGCTGTTTTGATTTTTTGTTTAAAGTTTTATTTTTTTTCTTTTTCGGCTTCTTTGAGGGTCTTTTTGGTCTGATTTTTTGTTTCGCTCGCTCCGATAGCCCGCTATCGTCGTTCGCTCAACAGAAAAATCATC
>JAEEII010000179.1 GCA_016281295.1 Bacteroidales bacterium | reverse complement strand
GCTCCACAGATAATGACCTGCGGCTTTCACGTATTTGGACTCCATGTAACAACCAGTCTCGGGGGCGTATTTGCCTTTTTCTCTCAGTACGGTTTCAGCGTTCTCAACATAGCGGCGGGCTTCGGCAACAGGGTCCGCTATGGGTTCAGGAATGATTTTTCTCATTTTAAAAATGTTTTAGTTTATTAATGGTAATCGTATTAATAGTGCCGCAAAGATAATGTATATTTTTCAAATAGTCAACATTTATGAAAAAAATCATAACTATTCTATCTTCATCGAAAAAGAAATCCGTGAGATCCGCGTGATCCGTGGAGCCCCTCCCCACGCCCATAGTCTCATCACACCTCCTGCTCACTTTTACCTTTTTCCATCTCGAAAAAGAAATCCGTGAGATCCGTGTGATACGTGGAGCCCCCTCCCCACGCCTAATAGATAAAACATTGCCCCTCTCAATTCTTAATTCTCAATTACCTTCCACCCGTTCATCCGCTTGGTGGTGCTTGAGAAATTGACACCGATTTTGTAGAGTTTCCGCGGGTCTCGCTCAAACGGCTTGGCGTATAGCTTCTCGTCGATTTGGGCCAGCGCTTCTTCAGCCGACCTGTCCATCTTGAATTCGAAGATATAGACATAGTCATGGGTCTGGACGAGCATATCCATGCGCCCGTCGGTGGTATGACGCTCCACATCAACGTAGAAGCCAAGTAGCTTGAACACCAGACCGATCACGTTATGGAAATAGAGCTCGGCGTCGCCGACAAGCTGGTAGTCCTGATTGGCAAACATGGCTTCAAGGCGAGCCATGAATTTCTCGGGCTGGCCGTTGCGCACCTCGATGGTAAAATATTTGACAAAAGAAGACGATTCTCCGCTTTTTACGGGAGAGTAATGCGCGAACAAGAATTTGGTGAATCCTTTCTCTACTTCTTTGTTAGGGAATCCCAGCAGATAAGTTTCGAAATCCGGGTCGTAGCTTTTGATGGTGAGGTAACCGCTTTGGTAGAGTAGGGGAAGCGGGTTGGTGTCGATGCTGTCGAGGCTTCCCAACAGGTCGGCGGTGACCTCCTCACGGGTGAGGTTGTCCAGCT
Organism: Bacteroidales bacterium; assembly: GCA_016281295.1. The sequence goes on along the minus strand of JAEEII010000179.1, from coordinate 4,056 downwards.
TATAGTGGTTGCGCTTCAAGGTCTCGACTAGAAAGGTGGGGGTTCCGGTCTCGAACCAGTAGTCCTTTATCTCTTTGCGTTTCAAGGCTTTTAGCAAGCTGAAGGGGTTATATACTCCCACGGAGTTTTCCCTGAAGTGATACCCGTCGTAGCTTTCCTTCAACTGTTGGTAGCAGGTTTCTTTATCAACACTGAGTTTGTTGGCCATCTCACCGATTTCTTCGTCCAACGTTTGTCGGATTTCCTTTTCGGTGATGCCGCAGATATCCACATAACTCTCATCCATGGAGATGTCATCGAGGTTGTTAAGGTCGCTGAAGACGCTTACCTTGGAGAACTTGCTCACGCCAGTGAAGAAGGTGAATTGGATGCAGGCGTCCATGGACTTTGCCACACCGTAAACCGACTTCAGGGTTTTCCGGTAGTCGTTCATGAGGTCTTCGTCGCCGATGGCCTCAAGGAGGGGCTTGTCGTATTCGTCGATAAGGATGACAACCTTTTGGCCGGTTTGGGCGCAGGCTTGGGAGATGATGTTCTTAAACCGGTCGGACAGAGGCATGTCGTTGGCAGTGAGTCGGTATGTTTTTTCCCATTGGGAGAAATACCAGTCGAGATTGGAGGTCAGCGCTTCCGGAGTGGTGTATTTCCCGGTGTTGAGGTCGAGATGGAACACGGGGTGGACCGTCCATTCGCTCTCCAGCCGTTCCAGGGCGAGACCTTTGAAGAGCTCCTTCTTGCCTAAGAAATAGGCCTTGATGGTGGTGAGCAAAAGGCTCTTGCCGAAACGTCGGGGACGGCTGAGGAAGTAATACTTACCATTTGTGGCTAATTCGTGGATGAACTTTGTCTTGTCAATGTAAAGGTATCCATCCTCTCGAAGCCCTTGGAAGTCTTGCAGACCAATGGGAAATCTAGTCATGGCGTACTATTTTATTCCGCAAAGGTACATGTTTTTTATTAAAACCGAAACAAAAAACACTTTGCTTAGGTTTCCCCCCTATCTGGGTAGTTCCCTCTAAATTCTAAATTCTTAATTCTAAATTCCCTAAAATTATTTATTTTTGTAAAAAATTTTAATCAAACATCATGAAACATAACTTCTTCTTCTCTCTACTATTTACACTCGTGGCGTTGACGGCCTATTCAAATCCTGTGGATCGTAATACAGCCCAAGAACTGGGTTCGCTGTTCCTCAATACCAACACCTCGCTGAAAGCGGACCGTCCCACCGACCTGCAATGGGCCACCACTTACCATGCCGATGACGGTACTCCTGCTTTCTATGTCTTTAACCACGCTCAGGGCTTCGTCATCGTCTCAGCTGACGACTGTGCCTTGCCTATCCTCGGCTATTCCGACGAAGGCCCCTTCAACCCGGAGGACCACCCCGTACAAATGGAGGACTACCTGCAACGTTTCGCGGAACAAATTCACTATGCTCAAGAACATCACCTCGAGGCTGATGCGGAAACCGCCCGACAATGGGCCTCGCTGCAAGCTAACGGTCGCCTTCATCAAGATAAAGCAACCTCCGTGGTCGAGCCTTTAGTCACTGCCGCATGGGGACAAGGCTGCTATTACAACAACCTCTGCCCCGAAGATTATCAAGGCCCTTGCGGTCACGTCCTGGTGGGCTGTGTCGCCGTGGCTATGGGACAGATCATGCACTATTGGGGATATCCTGCCACAGGCACAGGTGCTCATACCTATAAACCCATCTCATCCGACAGCTACAATCCCTCAAATTATCCCGTCCAGACCGTCAACTTCGAGCAGACGACTTACCAATGGTCCAACATGCCTGATGGGCTTTCCGGAGGCTCCTCAAACGCACAGGTGAATGCCGTGGCAACCTTGCTGTGGCATTGCGGCGTGTCAGTGGAGATGATGTATGGCGTCAACGCCTCGGGTGCCTACTCCATCGACGTCCCACCGGCCATGACCAACTATTTCAACTATTCCTCCGACATGGAGTATATCAACAGAAGCCAATACACACAGGATGGATGGCTGAATCAAATCAAATCCAGCCTCAATATGGGCTACCCGGTTTACTATAGTGGCGTGGATACGCAAGGTCATGGAGGACACGCCTTCGTCTGTGATGGCTATGATGCCAACAACTATCTTCATTTTAACTGGGGATGGTATGGAAACCAAAACAACTATTTCGCTGACGGAGCCTTGAACGTCTCCATTTATCAGTTTAATAATAATGTAGCGGCCATCACCAACATCCATCCTCAAAACACTGGTCAGACTTATACGGTGGAAGTGCATCCTAATCCCATTTACGGAGGGACTGTGACGGGTGCTGGCATATATGATGAATATTCGTTCTGTGTGCTGTCGGCCTCACCTCTGGATGGATATGTCTTTGACTATTGGGAGGAAAATGGCAGCGTGGTTTCCACCAACGCTTCGTATTCTTTCATGGTGCGTGACAATGCTGTGGTGACTGCACATTTCTCCGCTACTGCAGACAACCCTGTCGAGGCCACCTATTATCCTGAGCCTGATCAACCTAACAGCGCGGCTGTCAAGGTCTCGTGGGACTATATAGCGTCCACCCTTGCGCCCCTAGACAATGGTTTCGTTTACAATGTTTACAGAACGGATGCCTCTAACAGCGAGACCGAAACCACCACGCTGATTGCTGAGGATTTGTCAACCAGTGCCTATATAGATTTCAGTTGGGATAGCCTTGACGCAGGCAGCTACAGATATGGTGTCAGCATGAGAGAAGAGGACGGTGAACCCATGGATACGTTGTGGTCCAATCCTTTGGTGAAAGGCCCAGGCTATCAAATCACCGCCTTGGCGAACCCTGGCCAGGGGGGAATCATCACAGGTGCAGGCTTTTACGCCAACGGTGCCACGTGTACCTTGACCGCAACACCCTATGAAACATACGAGTTTGTGAGCTGGACTCATGATGGCAACGTAATGTCCACCGACCCTACCTTTAGCTTCATCGTGACCGAAGATGCTGAATACCAAGCTCATTTCGAGTTGAGAATGCACACGGTCACTACCGAGGTGGATCCCGAAGGGTCTGGATTCGTCAGCCCTGGTGGCACCTTCGTCCATGGGTCGGTGTGTAACCTGACTGCCTCGACAAACTATGGATATAGCTTCCAATACTGGACGGTCAATGATGTCCAGGTCTCAACGCAATTCAGCTATTCCTTTGTGGTAACCGAGGATGCGGTTTGTGTGGCTCATTACGACGAATTGCCTTCGTTTACCATCTTGGCATCAGCTAGTCCCGCTGAAGGGGGTGTGGTCACTGGCGGAGGGAACTATTACATCAACCAAACCTGTTCGCTGAGCGCGACGCCCAAGGCGGGCTATCAATTTTTGCATTGGACTAGAAACGGCAACGTGATTCCTAATGGCGTCTCATTTAGCTTCTCGGTCAGCCAAGATGTCGAATATGTCGCTTATTTTGAGCTAAAAAGTTATCAGGTTAATGCCAATGTTTACCCATCGGAAAGCGGTGAGATCAGCGGTACAGGTACCTATACCTATGGCGCTACGGCCACTTTGAGTGTGACACCCAACGAAAACTACCACTTCGTCAGGTGGACCGACAATGGAGTGGAAGTGGCTGACTCACCTGACTATACGTTTGTGGTGACAGGCAACCGACAACTTGTCGCACATCTGGAGTACATCGAGTCCATCAACGAACAAAAAAGCAGCGATGTCATGCTATATCCGAATCCTGTCCACGATATGCTGACCATTGAAAGTGACGAACCGGTGTTACAATACGAATTGTACAACATGACTGGTGCCTTGGTGGCCAGGGTGAAAGAATGTTTTGGCCAGCATTTAGAATTAGATGTGAAAACGCTTCCTGCTGGCTCCTACTTGCTCCGCTTGACTACCGACACGTCCGTGGTCACTCGAAGATTCGTGAAACCGTAGTGATAGGTTTTTTTGACAGTAGTTCAAGAAAAAATTGTATCTTTGCGGTTTTAATCGCTGTAATGCAATGTACGCACTTTATAAGAAAGAAATCAGCAACTTTATCAGCTCCTTGATTGGCAT
>JAEEII010000178.1 GCA_016281295.1 Bacteroidales bacterium | reverse complement strand
TGTGCCCAGTTCGTAAGGCCAATCCGTGGCATGGAGCGAAGTCTGGTAGCCGATGTTCCACATACCGAAGAGCATGGCAGGAACGAGGGCGATGACAACCATGATCATGGCGCGTTTCAAATCGATGGCGTCGCGAACGTGGCTGCCGCGCTTGGTGACCCGATTGGGCGTAAAGGCAAAGGTTTCGAAGGCCTCAAAAGTGCTCTGAAGCCAAGCGAATTTCCCGCCTTCCACGAAGTTCGGCTTGATTTTATCGATAAAACGACGTAAGTTATTGAACATTATAATCCCTCCTTTCTCAGTTTCTCCAAAGCCTCACGGACGATGGCTTGGATGTCGGTTTTGGATGTGTCAATGAACTCACAAAGGGCGAAGTCTTCAGGCTCGACCTCATAGATGCCAAGGTTCTCCATCAGTTCAATATCGCCGATGATGCAAGCCTTGATGAGTTGAGTGGGATAAATGTCGAAGGGGAAAACCCGCTCGAAATTGCCTGTGAAGACCAAGGGGCGCAAGTCGCCATGGGTGTTGGTGTCGAATTTCCAGAAGTTCTCGAAGCGCGGGAGCTCTATACCCATAGGCTTGAAGGTGCTTTTCGGCATGAAGCCGCTTAGGAAGGTGCGTGAGAAGCTGAACTTCCTGAAACCAGGCATCAGCCAACCCATGAAGTCGTAATAATCGCCTTCGGGCAGGATGCTCACCAAGTCATCGTAGGCACTCAAAAAGCCATCAGCAGCGATTTGCGTACCGCTCAGGATGTCGCCAGAAATGACACGATTTTCCTTCGTGGCATCGTCGGCATCTATCTTAGGATATTCATTGTTAAGCAGTTGCGCTTTTGCAATCTCAGCCATACAAGCTCCACATTTTACACGATAATAATGAGGGTTCTTGATATTGGGTCCAGCCACGGCGACAACACGCTCAGGCTTGTAAATGCCAGTGGCAACCAATTCACCCAACACGGCAACATCCTGCATGTTCATCGTCCAAATGATTTCACCTTTATTAATTGGGTCAATATGGGCGATTTGTGTGCCGATGTTTCCAGCAGGGTGAGGACCTTTGATGTAATGAGTTGAGATTTTAGCGTTGAGATTTGAAAGCTGTTTCGCCAATCTTTGATTGGGGCGGAAACAGATGTGGACTTTTCCATCCGTCAATTGCGCCAATGCTTCAAGGCCTTTGACCAACATAGGTTCTTTGCCTTGCATGACGAAATCGTAATCAGGTGCAAGAGGCGCACTGCTGAAGGCGCTGACGAAGATGGCCTTGGGATGGTCGTCGGGGTTAGCGATGGTGCCGAAAGGACGTTGGCGCAACATGGTCCAAAGGCCACATTGCAGCATAGCTTCCTTGATGGCTGCTGCATCCATTGGAGTTGGCGAGGATTGGTAGGCGGAGCCTTCCGAACCAGTGGTATTGAAATCCGCCTCCACAACCACCTCTAACAGCTTCCGTTTTTCGCCTCTCACAATGGCCTTCACTTGTCCGTTGACGGGTGAAGTGAAGCGGATGCGTTCGTCGCTCTTGTCGCAGAACAAGGCATCGCCGACAGCCACCCTATCGCCTTCCTCGACGAGCAGACGAGGCGTGAGGCCCACGAAGTCAGTGGGCTTCATGGCGCAGGTCGTGATACTGCGCGCATCGGTGAGACGTTTCTCAGCCGCTCCGCTAATAGGCAGGTCGAGACCTTTCCTTATCGTTATTGTCTCAGACATTTTATTGAAGGTTAAGCAAAGGATAAATCTGCTTCACAAAAATGTCCTCGGCATTCTCTTTGGTGACGTGATGCAGGAGGAAACCGTCGTCACACAGCGTCATGTTCGGCAACTCCTGGTTCACCATGAATCCAGTCTCACACTTAACATTCACGCCATTGATGCATTCGTTAAAGCAAAAACTAGCCTTCAGTTCGATCAAGTCTTCAACATCGTATTTCTTCAGCAAACTCTTGAATTCCTGAATCACGTCGTAAGAACCATTGAGGTGGCACGAACTTCCAGTACAAATCTTAATTATCATTGTTACCTCATTTATTAATTATACTTTGTCAATAAAGACACTACCATACCTATTCGATACATTGTTATCGTATTTGTATCTCGCTGCAAAATTACGACATTTATTTTGATTACAACGAAAAAAAGAAAAATATTTCAAAATAGAGTTTTAATTTGTTTTAACTCTAATTAAATCGTTTATAATCATTTATATTTCAGCAAATTAAATCACATTTTGAGAAATGATTTGTAAATAATTCATTTTTTTGCTTCTAATTCACATTTTCTTTGTACTTTTGCAAACGATAAAAAAATATCGATAATAAATTATAAATTATATTAATTCGTTGAAAATCAAAACCCTTGAAGCTATGACAGCCAAGACAACAGAAAAATTCCGTACCGAGAGCGACCTTCTCGGAAGCAAAGAAGTACCAGCAGAGGCTCTCTATGGTGTACAGACAACACGCGCCATTGAAAACTTCCATATCAGTGGTAATCTGATGGTCAGTTACCCCAATTTCATCAAAGGCATGGCCATCACGAAGAAAGCCGCAGCCATTGCCAACTATGAAGTAGGGATGATCACGGTCCAACAAGCCAATGCTATTTGCCAGGCTTGCGACGAACTGATAGCCGGAAAGCACCATGACCAATTCCCCATCGATATGATCCAAGGTGGTGCTGGTACCTCAACCAACATGTGCGCCAACGAGGTGATTGCCAACCGTGCCCTTGAAATCATGGGCTATCAACGCGGGCAATATGAGTTCTGCTCACCCAACGATGTGGTGAACGCCTCGCAATCCACCAACGATGCGTATCCATGCGCCATCCACATGGCCATGTTCCTTGAGCATGAAGAGTTCATCCCCCATCTGACCCAAATGATTGATGCGCTGGAGAAGAAAGCCAAAGAGTTTGCCGAAGTCATCAAGATGGGTCGCACCCAATTGCAGGATGCTGTCCCCATGACTTTGGGACAGACGTTCAGTGGCTTTGCCGCCTCGCTTCGAGGCGAGCTGCGCACTTTGAACAGCGCGGCTCGTGAATTCCTCACCGTCAACATGGGGGCCACGGCCATCGGTACGGGCATCTGCTCCAAGCCAGGCTACAGCATGGCATGCATCAAAGCCGTGCGTGAAATAATGTGAGGGAGCATCCATTTGGCCGACAACCTCATCGAAGCTACCAGGGCATCGAGCCGCATGATCCAGTACAGCGCAGCCATTAAGCGCCCCTGCATCAAGATCAACAAG
>JAEEII010000177.1 GCA_016281295.1 Bacteroidales bacterium | reverse complement strand
GCCTCCTTCGCCTTGGCCTCGGCGGCCTCCTTGGCGGCGCGCACGGCCTTGCGGGCCTCGGTGGAGAGACCGCTCTTCGCACCCTTCGCGCGGACGCTCTTCAGCGCGCCCTCGCCCTTCTCCTCGGCCTCGGCCTTGCGGGAAGCGGCGCTCGCCGCCTTGCGCGCGGCGCGCTCGGCCTTCTGCTGTTCCTCGCGCTCCTTCGCCTCAGCGTCGCGCTTGGCCTTGCGCTCGGCAGCCACGCGGGAATACTCGTCGTTGGCGCCCTTGATGACCTTCGCGATGCCCTCGACGATGAGCTCGACGCCGCGCACGGAATCGTCGTTGCCCGGAATCACGTAGTCGATCGGGTCAGGATCGGAGTTCGTATCCGTGATTGCGACAATCGGAATGCCGAGGCGCGCGGCCTCCTTGACGGCGTTCAGCTCGCGGCAGACGTCGATGATGAACACGGCGCCGGGACGGTCCACCATGTCCTTGATGCCCGTGAGGTTCTTCTCGAGCTTCGCGAGCTCGCGGCGGAGCATCGAGGCCTCCTGCTTGTGGACGGAGAGCTGGCCGCCGTTCGCCTTGGCGACGGCCTGCAGCTGGCACATGCGCTTCACGCTGCCGCGGATCGTCTGGCTGTTCGTGAGCGTGCCGCCGAGCCAGCGCTCGGTCATGTAGAACTGACCGCACTCCTCGGCCGCCTGCTTCACGATCTCCTGCGCCTGCTTCTTGGTGGCGACGAACAGGATCTTCTTGCCGTCGAGAATCGTCTTGCGGATGAACTCCGCCGCCTCGTCGAGCAACGTGACCGTCTGCGTGAGGTCGATGATGTGGATGCCGTTGCGCTTGTCGAAGATGTAGGGTTTCATCTTCGGGTTCCAGCGCTTCGTCTGGTGGCCGAAATGCAGGCCGGCGTCGAAGAGATCCTTGAGGGTGAGGCCGGTGGCGGCCGAGGTGGGCATGTCCATTTTTCTTTTGAACCTTTCTTTTATCCAAGATGGGATGACGGGCACCCGCCCGTTTTCCCGGTTAATCCGCTTTGGCGCACGGCCTGGATGGAGCCGCGACGTCGTTCGCTTCCGCACGGCAACGACCACCCGGTCCTCCCGCGCTCGGAAAACAGGCGGATAGTTTATCAAACCGATTCCCCGCGCGCAAGGGGGTATTTTCGGAAATTTACACCACGAACAATGTTCTGGCCGGCGGCGGCGCTCGGACGGATGCCCGCGAGGTTCACCGTCGTCGAGTGGCCGGGGCCTGGGCAGCAGCGGCGGTACTGCTCGGACACCACGAGGTCGATCGGCTCGTACTGAGATGTCATTTCGGCTCAAGGTTCGTGTCGTTGGGGGTAGAATTAAACACACATGCAAGTCGCATTGTTGGTTTACCATCCCAACTTGCATCCAGTGACGCTATTCCTTGACACGGTTGTGAACGACAGATCAATGGCGAACGCATCACTTCCATTTGCAGGGAATGCCCATTCAGGGGAAATGGCGACGCCTGGATAAGTCTGCACCTCAGCACAGTTGGCGTTCGTATGCATTGCAAACACAATGCCGAATACGCAAGCAAAATGTATTGTTGTCCTCATCGTAGACCAGTCTTCTCGATGTTCATTTCGACTCAAGGTTTGTGTCGTTGGGGGTGGGGTTGAATGCTCCCGTAACGCAAAAACCACCATAGCCTCCACTTTTACAGGTAAAGACAATGTCGTAGATTACTGAATAGTTTGCCTCGATGAGTTTGCCGTCGGGCGACACTTTACATCTACTCCTAACAATCCAGCATCTTCTAGGGTTAAAGTGTTTCTGTTCACGCCTTTCGCCATTATCAAAGACTTGCTCATAGAAATCTGCTTCAGTCAGATGGATTGAACTTGGCAAAGCCGAATACGGCCCCTTGAACTCACTGTCTCCATTGATGTCGTAAGCGTAATAACCGCCAAACGGTTCTGTAAATCTGATCTTAACCGACATGCCCGTATATGTTGGCAACCATTCACCGTTCCAGTCAATATAGACTTCAAAATCCTTAACCTTGCCTTTTCCGTTTGGAGCAACAAAGTCATTTTCTTTTATGTCATACCCGATCCACGCGTTGATTGCCTTGGTATACTTGAATTTCCAGAGGTTTTCATGCGGGAGCTCTATAGGATTGCGTATGTCACGCAAAATAATATTCTCTCGTTTCCCGTAAGGTTGCCAATGTCCATCGCTCACTTCATGCTCATGTCCCATCTCTGCGAACTTGAAAGTTTTTGATGTACGGTAAAAACCAGCCTTAGCAACATTTACAACTATCTCATCTCCACAGGTTTTACCTTTGACAATAAAAAAACCATTGGTATCCGTGCGCCCAGTTATTGAATATCCTTTGGACCGGAAATTCATGCCCATGAAAACGTCAACATCGGCATAAGGGATAGGGACTCCGTCGTCATTGGTGATTCTCAGCTCCATTTTGGCCATCGCCCCGTTTCTACGTGCCTCTCTATACGACGGATCTTTTTTAAGTGCAAAAGACTGAATCGCGATTAAAGCGCAACCGACTAAAAGAAATGACGTTTTCATCGCAGATTTCCTTTCTCCATTACTTTTTCGTAAAACTTAAAATTGAAGAAATACGATACGTCCTTCATATCGGAATGAAGCCACCGATTTGGATATGAAGACTTGGATGGCCATCCATTAGGACGTTCAACACCAGCTGAATTGTTTGCATTAACATTCACCATTGAATCTAACATTGGATTGCCGCCAAATGGAATGGCGCCCGCAGCCGGTGTCAAAGCCGGAATGCCAAGTGCCAGATGTGCGCCCCTAACAAGCAAGCTGATGTTTGTCGAATTCATGCTTGCCGGGTAACAATAGAATACCGTGTTGGTTTTGAAGTCGGCATCGTCCATGTCCAATGCCTGTTCGATTGAAATCTTCGCTTCGCCACGCCAGTTTTCCTCTATGTTCCAGCCCGACCAGTCGGTAACGCCTGCCCCAACGCCAATACCGCGTCCTTTGAACAGCTCTTGTTTATGCCAACTGTGATGTGCAAGCGAACTCGTTATGCCGGCAAGGATTCCAACATCATTGTCCGCAGCAAGTTCCAGCACCTCGTCACCGCCATTCTCGCTCGTCGAATAGAAATTGACTGCCTTGCCCAGGACTTTTGCGAAACGCCCCGACCAGCCAAGATATTTCCGGTCATCGTTCGGGGCGTCCTTGAACAGCGTATGCCAACTAGCCGTCCATGAATTCGTGGGATATTCTTCCCATTCTGGATGGACGAGCTTTGACGTGCGAAGGCTCATGCTTACGTCATACGCCTCGGCTGGGACGGCAGAATTGCACATGAGATACTTCGACACCTGCAATCCGTAGTCATGAATCATAGATGACACAACCATGTTGCCGAGCGAATTGGCCATCATAAACTTCTCTCTTCTACAGGTCATCCATACATATCATGGTTGTGGCTGTCCGATAGTACCTGGATTTGCACAGAAATTATTTTTCTGGTCCCATTCGAGATTGCGGTCATTTTGAGTCGGGTTAAGGTAGTAGAGAAAGCCTATCCCCCCTATTGAATAGGCATATCCCAATCTGATATTGATGTCCCCATATATTTTCCATAATACGCCCTTTTAATACACCCTTGACCGTCCATTTGCGTTCTGATTCTGAAACAAAGACACTTACCTTTGTTGTTACTATTTTTATATTTCAAGTTAGAATCTACTTCTTGCCAAAGTGTATAAACGGCAGCAAAACCATCATTGGGTGCTGTCTTTATCGGGAGCCCCCCTTTTAAAACATCGTTCATATCTATTATACCGTTCCCTTTCCCGGGAAAAGTTATCTTTACCTCATCATGAAAAGAGTTGCCCGCGATATCAGGACGCCCATGCAGTTCTGCATGTCCAAGGATTTTTCGTGGAAATCTTTCAACAATAATATCTGCCCTAGCACCTTTTCCCATAGGAGGTAACCAATCTCCAATCAGCAAATCATACGAAAGACGTCCTCCGAACCTATCAACGATATCCTGCTCTTCACAAAGACAAACAGATTTAACGAAAAGTGGTATAGGGCACTCGACTCGTTGCAATGCCATTGTGACTACTAAATTTTCAGGCTGCCAGACACCAAATAAGTTTCGTCTCTTCAACTTAAATTCAATAGCTGATTTTACTCCATAATGGTTTTGTTGCTTGGAACCAACCCAGCACCCAACTTCTCCATTATTTGTTTTCCCAGAAAGGCGACATCGACCGTAGCTATCCGTAGTTTGCGTATCATGATTAATTGGCGCAGATTCTGTCCATGCTTTCCATCCGTTGTCATTACCGAAGGACGCTTCCACTACAACATTTGATATTGGTAATCCTGTATCGGCATCTATTACAAGTGCCTCAAACCTCGCCAAATCGCCAAATGATTTCGCAGCTATCATGTACATGATTACCAGAACATTAATGATTTTCATGGTTTCAATTACTCCTTATTGTATCCTCATAAAAAATTGGTACAAGTAGAAATAGGCCACCCCCTTAATATCGGAGTGGAGCCATTTCCGTTTATTGTTTTGTATCTTATCACTTGGCCATGGATTATCCTCGACAATCGAATGATAGTTTATATTACGTACATCCCCCCATATAGTAATCGGATTCCGCCCAGTTGCAAAACTCCTTGCAGGGATCGCGTCACCGAGAAACTTGGCACGGAGGCTTACGCGACATGTTCCATCGGCTAACGTAAAGAAATTCGTGGAATGCATGTTGTCCGCCTCCGTCCTAAATGGTGTGAAGAGAGGATGCTCGATGGCGTCCTTGCGCGTAATATCGTCCATCGCGCTTGAATGGAAACCGTAGCCGGGCGTGTACAACGCGGGATTGACGGCGTAGAACGTGTTGACGCCCCAGCCGCCCTCGCAGTCAACGCTGCGCCCGTAGTACGGAATGGCGTTGAGCGCGTTCCAGGCGGCAGTGCCTTTCAGCAGTTCTTGCATCGACCACGCGCCACCATATCCGTGCATTTCCGGATTTTGCAGCACGTCCTCTGTCTCAGAGTAGCAGTTCATGGCGTTCGCAATTCCTGCGAAACGCCCACGCCATGAAAGCGACGCCCGGAAGTCCGTGTTTGTGAACAGCGTCATTTCGGCTCAAGGTTGGTGTCGTTGGGAGTCGGGTTGAATGCGCCTATCACACGGAAACCACCTCTTCCGTCCGGTTCACCGCAAAAACTGAGCTTGTGCACAACAGAATAATTTGCCGATATAAGTTTCCCGGCTTCATCAACCTTGCATCTGCTTCTTACGACCCAGCACTTATTGCCTTCAAAAGGGTGCTGAATTCTTTTTGTTGGGCTAATAACTTGTTCGTCAAATGTTGCCGTTTGACGAAAAGTCTTTTCGGTATCGGCGGCATACGGTCCTTTTAACTTGCTTGCAGGATTCACTGGCAGTTCATAATACCCAGAATATGGTGCGGCAAAGCGCAAGTTTATACCCATCCCCGTGTAATCGGGATACCATTTCCCATCCCAATCTATCCTCACATCAAAATCAACAACTTCACCAGCCCCGTGAGGATGCACGAAGTCATGCTTTTGAATGTCAAAACCAAGCCAGCGATTTAACTGTTTTGTCAGCACAAATTTTCCATCCCCAATTTTATGTGCCGTGGGATTTTGCACACGCCTTAAGACTATGTAATGGTTCGCGCCGAATGGCTGCCATTTGCCGTTCACGACCTCATGTTCTTTGCCCATCTCAATGTATGATAATTTCTCCCACGAATCGTAGTATCCTATCTTTGACACGAGAAATTGTAGATAATCTCCGGTGGTATTGCCGGAAACCACGTAAACGCCATTTGTGTCGGTGACGCCGTACATGGAATAATCTGACACCCGATTGGCCAGCGTCGCCCGAACGTTTGCATTTGTAATCGGGACTCCGCGCTCATCTTGGACGCACAACCTCACCCGTGCGGCTGCCCCCTTTGTCAATGCGTCTTTGAATGAGGTGACAAGACTCTCTCTAGCAAGACAATTTGGACCGCACATTACGACTAATGTCACCCAAATAATGTTACCGAGTTTCATTGAAGATTTCCTTTCTCAATTATTTTTTTGAAGAACATGAAATTGAAGAAGTAAGAGACATCTTTCATGTCAGAATGCAACCATCGATCAGGATAAGATGAACGTGACGGCCATCCATTCGGACGTGGGATGCCATCATTTGAGTCGTTCAGATTAATCATTCTTTGTTCCATTAAACTTCCTCCAAATTGCGTCGCACCCGCCGCCGATGTCAAGGCTGGTATTCCCTTGGCTAGATGTGCACCTCTGACTAGCAAAGGAATATTCGTTGAATTCATGCTTGCAGGGTAGCAATAAAAGACGGTATTCGTTCGGAAGTCCGCATCTGTCATTCCCAAGGCATTAGACACGGAAATTTTATTCCTGCCGAGCATGTCCTCTTCAATGTTCCATCCAGACCAATCCGTACCACCTATACCTCCTCTGCCCTTGAATATTTCTTGCTTGTGCCAACTATAATGCCCCCAACTATTGGAAATGCCTGTAGGTACACCAACTGTGTTTCTGTTGTAAAGCTCCAGGATCTCATCTCCTCCGTTTTCTCCTGTAGAATAAAAGTTTATCGCTACAGCTAATACTCCCGTGAACCGCCCCGGCCAGCCGAGACGTTTCCTGTCATCGTTCGGATAGTCATCGAAGAGCGTATGCCAGTTGGATGCCCAAGAGTTGGGCGGATACTCTTCCCATTCGGGATGGACGAGCTTAGATGTGCGAAGGCTCATGCTCACGTCATACGCCTCGGCCGGGACGGCAGAATTGCACATGAGATACTTCGACACCTGCAACCCGTAGTCGTGAATCATAGATGACACAACCATGTTGCCAAGTGAATGGGCCATGATGACCTTTTCGCCGGGAATGTTGTTCGCCAACGTCGACACGATCTGGCTCGCCACGACAAACGCGTTGGAAGCGTTCTGCTGATAGTTGAGATCAGACCCGATGTCGCTGCGCCAGTCCACGTTGTAGAATCTCGCGCGGGATCCGGACAGCCACAGCCGCTTGAACAGTACGTCGCCCCAGACCTCGGCATCGTCCTCGCTGACGTTTGCGCCGTGGAGGAATATGAGCGACTTCGTGAACTCTTCTTCCGGCAGGTTGTGATGCTCTGAAACGCGCCTGCGGTTCTGCCCCGAGAAGTGGCGGAAGTTGTACCAGTTGTACATCTGCTTGACGGGCAGGATCGTCATCGGCGCGTAATACCTGTAGAGAAGCGTGTCGCCGTCTTTTATGTCGATCTGCAGGGAGGCGTATTCCGACTTCGCCTCGCAGATCATCAACCCCGAATTCTCAGAGAACGAGGTGAGTAAGGCGTACGGCAACACACGGCCTTCTGAAGGCAAGGCGGTAAGGGACGCCGACGACAGCACCTGATTGGCCGTTGTCGCCACGTTGGTTGTCTGAATGGAGCCGGCCTTGTTCCACGGCACGTCGGCAAAGCAGTAGTTGAATGTGTTTGCAGCGCCCCACTTCGGCTTGACCGTGTACGT
>JAEEII010000176.1 GCA_016281295.1 Bacteroidales bacterium | reverse complement strand
GGAAGCTCACCGCCGAGGCAGGCTGAGCAACATACCAAGCCTTCGTGGTATTTCTCAAGGAGGCTATGGTCGATACGAGGGTTGTAATAAAAGCCATCGGTATAGGCGATGGAACTGAGTTTACAGAGGCTATGATAACCCTGTTTGTTTTTTGCCAGCAAGATGAGGTGCCATCCACGATCCTGTCGTCCGTCGCGTTTATCGATACTCACGGGAGCACAGTATGTCTCGATGCCGAAGATCGGCTTAAAAAACTGAGTTTTGAGCGTTGAGAGTTGAGCGTCAAGGTCGGCAATTTTAGCCGTTTTTTCTTCTTCACCCATCTCATTGCTTTCGTCACTTTCTATACGGGTTTTCTCTTTTTCAATTTCCTTAATCTTATCCTTGACTTTCCCGTTGACTTTATTGACATAGTCGGCAAGTTCCTTGATTCCGAACATGTTGCCGTGGTCAGTGAGGGCGATGGAGTACATCCCGTTTTGGATGCATTTGTCCACAAGATCAGGTATTTTCGACATACCATCAAGGATAGAGTAATGAGAGTGGACATGCAGGTGGGTGAAATGGTGCGGCACGTAGTTGCCCGATTCAAGCTGTTCCTCCTTACGCTCTTGTTCCACCTCCTCCTCGTCGAAGTTACTGGTTACAACGATATTGGCAGGTTGAATCTTATCAGGGTTCGCCGCACGGAAATCCTCAAAAAACTGTTCCTTTTCAGGCATCTCATTACGCCCTATCACACCGATGCGTATCAGTTCAAGGAACACGCGGGCGGTAGCTTGCACGTCGGCAGAGGCGTTGTGAGCCGAGTCGAATTTAGAGCCGAAGAGAATCTCATGAATCTCGTTCAGTTTAGGCAGTTTATACTTCCCTCCTTTTCCGCCTGGCAGTTTACAGA
Source organism: Bacteroidales bacterium (assembly GCA_016281295.1). Next base: position 3,750 of record JAEEII010000176.1, on the reverse strand, counting down.
ACTCGGCGGTCTTCTCGGTACAGGTATCCACGCGCGGCCATGCACGCAACGGGTTTGTATTACGGTCACGGAGGAACTCGCAACCCACGATGCAGAGGTCGAAGTCGATGTTATGCCCCACGAAGTATTTGGCTTTTTCAGCCGATTTCAAGAAAGTATCGAGCACCTCATGCAGAGGCAAGCCGTATTTTGTGGCATGTTCGGTAGAGATGCCGTGTACCATCTTGGCATCTATAGGGATGACAAAGCCCTCCGGTTTCACCAACAAGTTATGATTTTCCACGAGGTTACCTTTGTCGTCGTGAAGTTGCCAGGCCAATTGCACCAGTCGAGGCCAATTGTCGAAATCGGTGAGCGGAGCGTTATATTGTTTAGGGAGACCTGTAGTCTCGGTATCGAATATTAAAAACATGGTTGTTAAGAAGTTAGAAGACAGAAGTCAGAAGTCAGAAGGCTTCGTTTTCAGTTTTCAAAGATAAGGATTTTTTGAATAACAAGGAAGATTTCAAATAGTTTTCTTCGCTAATTCTCTATCAAGAGCCGAACATGGGAAGCGAAACCTTTCACGACAAGAGGTCTCCGGCTTGTCAAAGGATTTCCCTCGCAATCCAAGCGCAAGCCTCGGCATCAGCCAAGGCATGATGATGGTTGGTGAGATGGTAACCACAGGCTTCGGCTACCGTATGCAATTGATGGTTTGGAAGTTGTTTCCCAAAGTGTTTTCTTGAGGCTCGGCAGGTGCAATAAAACTGATAGTCGGGGTAATCCATCTGGTAACAACGCATGACAGCTTTTAGGCATCCCTGGTCAAAAGGGCTGTTGTGAGCTACCAGCGGCAAGCCTTCAATCAAAGGTTCTATTTGTCGCCAAACGTAAGGAAACACGGGAGCGTCCTCAGTATCAGCCTTGGTGATGCCATGGATTAAAGTATTCCAGAAAAGATAGTAATTAGGTTCCGGTTGGATGAGTGAGTAGAACGAGTCCACAAACTCGTTGTTTTTGACGATGACCACGCCAACACTGCACACACTAGTGGGCTGATTGTTAGCGGTCTCAAAATCAATGGCGGCAAAGTCCTTCATTATTTCTCCCTTTCTTAACTTCACATCCACTCCACCACCCCACTGGTGATATCGTAAAATGCTGCTACTACCTTGACATTCAAATGATTCACGATTGGGTTTTCCCTGATAAGCTGCGCCATCCTTTCAGCATGACGACGAGCGTTGTCGTTGATACAACAATCCGAGCTGATAGAAGGCCTGATGTGCTTAGCGATATCCACCAAATGGCCGGGGAGTTCCTCTCCCTGACAAGCTGCCGTGACGGCTCCGCAGCTGGAATGACCAAGCACCACCACCAACGGCGATTCCAGGTGTTCCACGGCATATTCGATGGAACCAAGCACATCCTCATCTACCACGTTGCCGGCATTGCGAATCACGAACAAGTCGCCCAGTTGTTGGTCAAACAGGATCTCGGGAGCCACCCGACTGTCGGAGCAGCATAGCACTACAGCGAAAGGATGTTGTCCCTCGCTGAGTTTCAAGCGATCCTCAGTGTAATGGTCTTTAGGTGCAAGATTGCCCGATACAAAACGGGCGTTGCCATCTTTTAAAAGGATTAGGGCTTGGGAAGCATTTATTTTCATAAGCTAAAGGATATGTTGTTTAAAATTACAGTTCGAGTTTTTTAATCCATTCTTCAATCTCTTTCACTCGTTGGGCATATTTCTCCATCTGACCTTCGATGAAGTCGTCGCTGTACTTGCGGTCGCAGAAGCCGTTGCCGCGGGCCACAAAATCATCATCCTCGAGGGAGCTATAGACCTCTACGTAATTATCCAGATAATGTTGGTTCTCGGCCAATAGGCAACGCAAGTCATCGAGGTCGGCCTCGATGGTTTCGCCTGTACTGAAGGTATAGTGTTTTTTCATTTTTCATTCAAAGCAGATACAAAGATAGCATCTTTTTCCGTTATCGGCAAGTTTTATTCTTTTTTTACACGTTTAACGGTGTGTTTCAGTTTTCCAATGATAAAATTAAGCTCTAAAGTTGATTCTGTTTCGGAGGTATTCAGCTCCGGCATGACGATATCAGAAAGCACCTCTCCAAAGTGTTTCATCTTAGAAGCTTGTCTTTGTTTATCGGTCACATCCGTTGCTTTTTCGCTTTTCAGGATGGTCGCCAGCATATATAGACCTCTTTCTGTGAACACTTTGGTAGCAGAGCGGCTCTTCAATGATACTTTTGTGGTCGAAATTTTCGACCGCAAAGTTCGTAACTCGCTCTTAGTCAGCTCAAACATTTAATGCTTCGGAAACTTGTTAGGATTGTTTTTTACCGCTTCGTTAATTCTTCGTGTTTCAACATCAAACTGATTATTGCTTGTAATGATTCCACATCTGCTTGACTTTACTGGCCATTTCCTTGCGTAGCCAAAGCGGTTCCAGCACCTCTAATGCATCACCATTCCAAAGGAGTTCTTGCTGGAAGTCGAAAGTTGGCCTGACTTGCAGGGTGAAGATGCTGTAATCATCATTGCGTTCCACTTCTTCTTGCGAAGTGTGCAGCGGCAAGGATCGCAAATAGTTGGCTTGGTCGGCGCTCACTTTAATCTTTACGGTCTCGATGGCGCAATCCTCATCACGGATGATCCCGAAACAACCTTTGAAATAATGCTCTGGGTCGAATTTCTTGGGATATTTGAAGGTCTCCTCCGACAGTCGGGCTTCCTGTACGCGATCCAACGAATAGATGCGGATTTTGTCTTCATAGACGCTGTTGCCCACCATGTACCACCGCTGCCGGAACGACTTCACGCAATAAGGTGCCACGGGGAAAGTGTGCTAGCTTTCGCTCCAAAAGCCTTTATAGGTGATTTCCAGCAATCGGTTTTTCTTCATCGCTTCCATGACCGTGGCAAGGAAGTCCTGGCCCGATGGGATGCTTTCCAGCAGGATGCGGTCGCTGAGCGCTTTGTTATCCAACAGCGTGTTGTTGACCGACATGGTGCTGAGCAGCCAGCGTTGCAGTCCGTCGTCCTCAAGCACCTCGCGGTTCTCGATGTAATAGCGGTCGCCGTCGCTTTTGTCACACATAATAACGAGGCCGAACATATCTTCCACCGCGTTTTTCCAGGTGTGAAACGTGCGGCGAGGAATCTCTTCACCTTCGCTCAGCTCAGTTTCCGTCCACTTACGGTTGATTTCCTTCAGGGTGATTTTCTTGGCGCGATAGAGGGTTTCTACGAGCCAGACGTATTTGTTGATTTGGTTTTTAGACATGTTGTTTACGTTTTGATGCTGCAAAGATATAAAAAGCATGTGCCGAATTGAAGCACAGGCTAAAACAAATCCTTCAATTTGGAGAAAAATTAATCGTTACTGCTACTTTTGTTATTGTTATTGCTATTGCTATCGTTTTCATCCTCAACAGGAGTCGCGTCAAAACCCATCTGATTCAACTCTCTTATTTTTTATATACCAGGCTGTGCTCAACCCCGATGATGTTCATCATGATATGATTTGTTTGACCCAATCAAGAATTTCCGGAGTTGCATCCATCACGAATTCCTGTCCACGGCCTGCGGATTTAAAACAACCATTACGCCAAGGACTAGGGTTGTAGGTGATCTCAACTTTTTTGAAAAAGTCAGGCAAATCCCAATAGCAACGGGACATACCTGGCTTGGTTAACACTCTGTCATTACGATAACCTAAGACATCGCAGCCTTTATGAGTGGGCAGG
>JAEEII010000175.1 GCA_016281295.1 Bacteroidales bacterium | reverse complement strand
CGGACGACAGCGGCTATTACGCCATCTACAGGAACTTCCGTTACCGGATCCGGATTACGGGTGTTTCCAAGGCCGGTGCCAGTACGCCTGCGGCGGCCGGCAGCACGGGCGGTAGCGGAGATGTGTCTTCAAATACGGAAGCACAGGGTCTTACCGATATATCGGATGGCACTGGCCGTATTATGGTGGAATACACCTCCAAAACTTTGGTGGAACAAACTGCGGAAGTAACGCTTAAGTATAAGTTCATCCCGGATGTGGAACACGACACTCCGCAGAACGATGATGTCACCATTACCATCAATCCGGGTGGATCTGCCGGAGATGTAATCAGTAATTCAACCTCCATTTCCACCGCAGGCAGATCTACGATAGGCGGCGGAGCAGGGGATCATGGAATCATTGTCATTGATGCTACGGACGATGCCAGTGACGGATTCCGGACACTGCGCTTTACCACGAATACACCGGAGGCTCTTAGAAAGAACCAGACCATCCGCATCAGCGGCCACGTAAGTGCAACCGCCGTGGTGTACCGCGACATTACCTATTATCTGATGGAACGGCAGACTATGGCTGTTTCCTGTACTCCCAGTGTGGAGGATGTTATGGGCCAGCAGGTAAATGTGAATATTGGTATCCCCAAGGACCTCCCGGAATCCATGTTCCCGCTGGTATTCAACATTGAGGCGGAGAAACTCAGTATCACGCCTTATATCTCTTCTGAGTGGGCCGATGAAAACCTGCCTGTAGAGTCTGGTACCACGCTGGTGCCCAATAAGAGTTACCCTTCGTTCCATTTCAAGCGGACGCTCAGTTATGACGAATATTCCGGAACGGGCCTCTATGCCGGAAGGGGACTCCCCGAGGGAGATGGTGGTGTGGTGATGACCTGCCACTTCAAGACCAACAAGGATCAGAGCGCCAGCAATATCTACGTGTCAAACGAGTACTTCAACAGGGGAGGTACTCAGTTTACAAATTACCACGTCTACGATTTTACCAATCTTAAGTTTAACAGGAACTGGCTAACGGCCGTTGGTTCTCCGGTTAACTTCTCTTTCTATATGGATTCTTCGGATTCCCAATTGGAAACAGGACGGAATGTAGAGGTGAGACTGGACGGCTTGGTCCCGGCCAATAATGACGTGCTCACCCTCCTCCCCGGAACGACGAATCGTTACACTTATCGCCACGCCAATTCTAACCCCTACGTTACGTTAGCCCTTAAGACGGATACCGGCTTTAACGGGGAGTATAGTGTTTACCTTTCTTCTGGTACGGCCTATCATTCCGCTTCGCTCACGAATACGGATGTACCTAAGTCCACATTTGAATCCCCCACGTTCTCAACTGTGTTCTCAGGTAATGGCTGGCCTGCAACCTTCAGCTTCACCATTCCCACTTCGTATGAAATGCCCGCAGAAGGTATCGACATTGAGTTGGGGCTCACGAATCTGGTTCCTACCGATGATAGTGGCATCAATAAAGTAGGTGGAAAGTACTACTACCATGTTACCAGCACGGGTACCAAGACTTTGAATTTGAAAACAACTGACGATCGAACTGCAAATGTCTCTGTTGAACTCAATGGTCCTGGTTTCATTGCCCGTACCGAAACAAAGACCAGGACTAATGTGACCATTGCTGCCCAGAAGGTTCGGTTTACAGGTGATTACGCTAGTAACTATCGCAATAATACTGTAAGATGCTATTCGGATAGCAATTATTCAACAAGTGTGGGTAGTTTCAGTGGTACACGTACTGGCAATAATTGGAGTGGTTATACCTATTATAATGGTGCTTTTACCTTCACAGGTGCAGTTGATGCAACGCAAACAATATACATGAGGTATCAGGACAACAATTATAATTACACAGCCTCTGCCACCGCTCTTAATATGTTTAACGGAACATCTTGTGCGGTAACACGAGCTAGGCGATAGACAGTCAATTTTTATTTAACTAGGTTTTTGCCGCCAATCCTCAGATGCGCCTGATGCGCAACAAGGGAGTGGGCGGCAATTTCGATATCATTATGCCCAAAAACTGCAGGAACTTTTTTATACAGAGTTTCTTGAAATAGTAGCGACGTTTTGTGTACGCTATTTGACTGGTGAAGTTGCTAGAAGCAGGTGGCGCACATCTCCCGACCGATGGTCTGGACTGCTTTAAGGATCTTTCGGGTAGTTTTCTCTCCGGGGAAGGCTGAACCGCTTTTGTAGGCACGCATCTTACTCTCATTCACTCCGGCATAAGAAGCAAATTTGCTGACATTGATAAAGTCAAAGTAATTAAAGAAGGAGGGAATGTCGAACTTAAACTCCACATTTACCGCTTCAAAGACAGGGATGTTGTCAAAGCCATCTTTATTGGCATTCTCTATGGACTCCTTTATACTGGCAAGGAAATCCTGTTTTGCCGCTTCCACACTTTCCCCATATCCGCCAGGTACATCCCGGCCGATGGTGTCCTGTGTGTAGATACTGTACAAACCGTCTGAGCCCCGCTCAACAATAGCTATAATTCTCATACTGTGTAAGGTTATACTCCGGCAGCCCTTATGACGGCCCTCCGATTGTCAATTCTTTGCAAAGGTAGCAATTTCGTTGCCAAATTGCAACAGTTAGTAGCGAATTTCTATACATCATACAAGTTTTGCCGCCCATTAAGTGAGGCAGCAACAGCAAACTTATAGAACTGAAATGGTATTTCCTAGAATCGGTTTGCCGCTTTATTCGTTTATTACGAAAAATGTCGTGTTTCAACCGATTTCAGAATCTCGTCCCAAAGAGTAACCTCTCTGAGAATAATGTATTTGCTTTATACTGAGCCTCTTTAAGTTTAAATGTATCATAACTGCATATTTGTAAATCCATTCCATTTATTTCAATTCTGATACATTTATCAAGTCCCTGTTTAGGTAGCTCACCTCTGATTTGACCTGCAGAAGGGGGATCTAATAAAGAGTGCTTCTATACTCTTTTTGGTAGAGTTTGGAGACTACTCTCGATCGCTGTCATGGAGCATAACTGCAAAGCGGTAATTGAGGTCTAAATCGCGTAAAAATGTTTCAAAATCGTATGCTAAATTTTGAAACATCATAAATCCTAACAGTTTTTAAGCGCAAATTATTATTAAATTTAATTTCCAATTCAAATATAATATATGTATATTTGCCTCGAATAACCTTTTATTTAACCGGATTACCTCATCATCTTATGATGAGAAAACAATAGCAAATTTTGAGAATTCAAGTGCGCTTACGCTTTGTAATATCGTTAATCCTTGCTCTTACGGTTTATTCAGCAGGAAGCCGGGCCGCCACTGGGGAGCCCCTTCGGCCTGTTTTGGGCGTAAGCACCAACCTTCCGTACGACATAACCTACATTCCCCATTACGGTCTCACCTCCATTCCCAGTTTCAGTTTGGAGTTCTACCCCAAAAAGGGCAAGTTCACTTTCGGGGCCGATGTGGAGTGGCCCATGTGGAAGCACCCCCAGGAGCATCGTTACTTGCAAATCAACAACTTAACTCTCTGGAGCCGTTACTATTTCAAACCCAGGCAGCATCGTTTCCGCGGCTGGTATCTGCTGGCCAATGTGAACGCCGCCCGCTATGGTATCGGCTGGGAAGGCCGCGGCTGGGAAGGTGAGGGCCTGGGGGTCTCCCTCGGCGCCGGCTGGAAGTGGATTCCCGGAGGTGGCCGCTTCTTTGTGGATATGGGTGTGGCCGTGGGCTATTTCTATTCCGGCTATGATCCTTATGTCTGGGGGAACGACGCCACCGGATGGTATTATTACGACTATATCGGGGACCCGGAGCAGTTTGTAAAGCGCAATTCGCGTCTCAGCTGGATCGGCCCCACCCGCGTATACATCTCCATCGGCGTGGATTTGTTT
>JAEEII010000174.1 GCA_016281295.1 Bacteroidales bacterium | reverse complement strand
TATAGAGCTCATTGGTAAAGGGGGTGCAGGTGGTGTTGTCGAGTACTCGTTCGGCTATGCTCGTTATCACATCAACTCGGCTCTGGCCGATTCGACCGTGATCTCTTCCGAGAACATCAACAATGTGTTCAACGTTGAAACAAATCTCGAGGACTACATCTCGCTCAGCACGGATGGCGGCAAGTTCGACATCTTCCTGGGTGATCCGAATGCTGATCTCTCATCGGCTGCTGTCATCATTTCGAAGAAGAGTGGTGCAGGCTATATCCACAACTCTGCTACTATGCAGATATTTGCCGCAGCTGAAACTGCTTCTGCACACGCTTCGGATGTTGTTCTTCCGTCATATCCCGTTGGAACTGAAATGTTCCTCAACGGTGGCGAGTTGTGATCAGATTTAGACTAGCAAATTTTCGTGGGGTGTGGGCTCCTGCCTATGCCCCATGTTTTTACCTCGGTGAATATGGCAAGTGGAAGAGTTGGTGGTACGAAATCTTTAAAGTCGGGCAAAGTCGGTGATACGGTGCTCGGCATCGTGCAGGAATCTAATGGATCCTACGCTCAAAAGGTGTCGGCCTATGTGCCTACCAAGGCGCAGACGCAGACCGTGAAACTGGCTGTCCAACAGATGTGTACAGGAATGGTGGAAGCCATGATGAAGCAATTAAAACCACTCGCTAGTGTTGGGTTTCAGTCAGCTGTGAACAAGTCCAAGTCGCTAAACGCTTTCTCTTCATATAACCTCATGCTATTGGCCCGAGAAGCAAAGGATTATTGGGATGAAGTGCATGAGTTTGAGTTCGCTTTCAAGGGTGAACGAATAAGGACGGGTGGCCGTTATATCCTTTCCTCGGGGTCGCTTCAGTATAATTGCTTCGACGGTTATTTCGGACATGCTTTCCCTGATGATTGGCTTGATCCTGATGTAAAAGTCGGCCTGCTGCATTTCGGTGTTTTCTTTATGATGCCACCTACCGGTTGGACTATAAAGAAATTCATGAGCCGCTTGCGGCTAACATGGTCTACCGAGATTTGGCTAGCCCAATACTCAACAAATCAAGATGAGGATAAAGAAGGTGAATATGTGTGGTGCCAGGTTCGCATGAACCATCAAGTGAGAGAGTCTGATCCTGCAGATGAAGAGCACATACAAGCCTTGTTTACTATCAAGTCTAATAAATGGGGATTAACACAGTTCTGTCGGCCAACAGAATACCAACCTCAATGGAAATATGCGTTTTGTATCGGTTTTAGGCATGGTGATGATATTGGTGACTATGTGCCCGTTTTAGGCAAGGCTTTCACTATCACGTATGTCAATGGCCGAAAACAGATATCATCCGCTCGACTTGATTACTTGATTGATGACCATGATATAGAGTGGGGTTATTGGCGATATCCTGCCGCCTGCGTTTCATCATGGACGAACCCCGTGATTCCTGCTCCAGTGCCATTCCCGTATTGATATGATTATTATGCAATCACGTAAACATGAAAAATTTGTGGCTGTATGCAGTTTTTTTGCCGCTGTGGGATTGGCTTTCACATCCTTAATCATAAGCCCTGACCACGACATAGAAGCTGGAGTGCTGATGATGTGCGCGCAGTTCCTAACATTGACCGCAACTATCTTCGGCATCGACTATAAGTTTACTTATCCGCGTCAACCAAAACACAATGATAAGTAGAACCATTACCATATTGATACTATGCTCCTGGGTTATAGCTTCAGTAGCCATCGCCCAGAGTAAAACTACAGAGGTTGACCTCTCCTTTTCCACGTGGAACGCAGTGTACAGTTCGTCGCTTGGTTTGCCCATCTACATCGCTTGGGATGTAACCCGCGATGATATTGGTACCGTCAAGCGCGAACCGTCTATGCCGTTCCGCGCTGATCCTCGCCTTGGCCCCGATGCTGTGTGTTCAGATGACTACTCGCAATCGGGCTACCATCGTGGCCACATGGTACCAGCGGCCGACCGCTCAAGCAGTCTGGCCGCGATGCAGGAAACGTTCGTAATGTCGAACGTCTGTCCGCAACTACCATCACTCAATACGGGTGCATGGAAACGTATGGAAAACTACGAACGGGTGGCCGCGCTTCGCCTTGGGCGCGTGCACATCCGCGTCGCTCCTATCTTCACACATGAGGACACTAGCCGCATAGCTGGCGGCAAAGTGGCCGTCCCTCATGGCTATATAAAAGTTATCTACGCAGCTGATTCCCTTACGGTGATCGCCTGCCAATTATTTACTAACCAGCATGATTGAGAAAAAGATTCCTCGGGGTATCAGAAACAACAACCCCCTAAACATCCGAAAGGGTAACAATTGGCAGGGCGAAAGGCATCCGCAAACCGATCCTGCTTTTGAAGAGTTTGAGAGTATAGAGATGGGCCTGCGGGCTGGCTTCAAACTGCTCAAAAAATATATCTCCGGTGACGATGGCCATCGCAAGCCTTGCGACACAATCGCGAAGATCATTTCGCGATGGGCTCCCGAGGTTGAAAATGCCACGAAAAAGTATATCGACTTTGTGGCCGATGAAGTAGGGATAAGTCCTTATCAGCGGATTTGGTTCCTAGACCGTAAGACCATGATTAAGATTGTCATGGCCATGGCTTTCGTCGAGTGCGGCCAACGCATATCCCAGGATGCGTGCGAAACCGCCTACGACTTGGTGTGACTCTTTTCATTTTAAACATATTCGTCAACGTTATGGCAAAAGTGGTATTCTTTTTAGTGTTCGGCCTTATAGTCGTATCTGCTTGTTCTCCAACTCGATGGTATCTGGTCAACTCCAGCGGGATTGCGACCTATAACCATCGCACAGGTCAATTAGAGGTTCTGTGGGAATGGTCGGAGAAACCGAACACTTTGGCCACCGATTCAATTCGTCCGAAAGTTCACAATGTGCGCTAGGTGGCCACTATGTTGTTTAGACTTTTATCCCTGCTCGCAGTGATTGCGCGCAGGGCTTTTTTATATACTCGATGAGATATCCCGAAACGTCTCCAGAATGTAATACAAGTGCAGATCTTCTTTTGTATTACATTTCATGAATAAAGTTTGGTAATTCACTGAAAATTACCTATCTTTGCACCGTGAACTTTTAAAAATAGCTGTTATGGAAAAAGATAAAACGGTCTCCGTCAGAATGGAGAGGGATTTACTAGACAAACTAGACGCTGTTACTCATGGTTTGAGGTGGTATAGCCGATCAGCCGTGATGTGCAAATTACTATGGTTTATCCTGCTCAAACTCGATGAGCGGGATATCAGCCAGATTGTGCATACTTATGAGCATGATAAGGCGCAAGTTGACCGAATGCACCTGTCGTTAACCATTGATCCGAAGCCCGAAACTTAATTTTCGGGTATTTTTTTGGTTACGTTTGAGATAATTCTGATTTTTGAAGCAGTTTTGTTACGTTTCTGGTATGTCGATGTTTTATGTGAGTGTACTGTTGGTTTCAGTTTGGTTATGGTGTCGTTTCTGTATGGATTGAGTTTGTTTGTCGATGAAAACTACTTGGTTTGTCGATTATATTTGCCCACGTTCTACTATAATCGTACATTTGCGGTGCTTTAGGATAATGGGCAACTAGAGGTAGACCCATGAACGTAAAAGCGAAGGTTTGGCGCAGTTATGCGTTTGCCCGAGTGATTGGTTCTTTGCTAGATAGATTGCTCGGGTCTTTTTTTTCTCTTCGGGCTTGCGATTCTATTTATCACAATGCCGATTCTAGGGAGTTAAGCAGCCTTATTACGTAACTACCTAAAACGCATAACATTATGGTAAAGTATTATTGTTTTTTCAAGGATTGTGGGCAATTCAGTCCAGGTTCCATCGTGTTCAAAGTCAAGGTGGGTACCACGCATCGTGATCAAGTAAAACGTTCCCTTTTGGAGAACTATGCGCAGGATTGTGGGTACTACTTTCGCCCATTTGATGATGTCACCCACTCTGAGTTAATTCTGCGCTGTGGTGGCTCTATGCGAGGTTCTAGCGGTTTCGATGTTTTATATTCGACCGTAGTTATCTCTGTTGCAGAATTGTATAAGTCCATCATCGACGGTACACTAGATTACATCAAGCCAGATTCGGTTTACAATCGCAACCGCTTTCGCCTACTCTCGATCCTCTGCCCCGCCTTTTTATCCTCCAAATCATCCTCTCATTGTAATACATCGCGCCAACCTAACCTACGTAAAAACCTAAGTCCACAAGGCGAGTGGGTATTGTTTAATGCAGCGTTTGGTATGTTGGCATGTGTTATTCTCTTCTTACTTGGTGCATTACTAGAGGGCCTTGAACGTTCCATGTGATTAATCACTTTTTTGTTTCATTTTAAATAATTTACGTCTTATGCTTAAATGTGAAATTATCGGTAATTTGGGAGCCGATGCCGAGGTTAAAGAATCCAATGGCTCTAAGTTTGTGGCTATGCGCGTTGCGCACTCTAGTAAGTGGACTGACCAAGACCAGAAGACTCACGAACAGACTGAGTGGGTCGATGTTACGTTCAACAATGTTGACTCCAAGGTTTTACCCTATCTCAAAGCAGGAGTGAAGATCTTTGCCCGGGGCAATGCTTCGCTCAGATGCTATTCGTCACCCAAACTCAAAAGAATGGTGGCAGGATTGTCGATTGCAGCGCAAGAGATTGAGTTATGTGGTGGCCAGTCTGATGAGGTTCCACGTCAGTTGATAGATCCTGCCGATGGTGCATTGTATGATGTCACGAAGCACTATTGGTGTAACATGGATACAAAGCCATTGAAGAAAGATGAGTTCCGTGTGCTTGTCGATAATCGTGGTGGTGAGTATGCGCAGAACAAGGCTGGTTTCGTGGTTCCCAAGGCAGTGTTAGAACAGCCCGAAGAGGAGCAGATATGAGCGAACTAGTAGTTAGAACCGAAATGCAGGTCGGGGCACTCCAAGAGTGTTCCGACCTCGAGTTTAACGGTTATCAGCGAGTTTTCTTTTCGCACTCTGACAATCTGTGGGTCATTAAACTGCATCACCGTAGCAATGGCCGTACACTCATTGTCAAGTGGAAACCTGACGGTTATAAGATCATCGAGGATAAGTTAATTCTAAAGTCCGTTGGAACTTGGTTTTAACTTGATTGTGTCGATGTTTTAAGTTCATCATCAACTAATATGCGCTGTATCAATCTCGATTGGCTAGAGGTCTCTTGCGAAGAGTCTGCACGAAACTTTCCCTGCAATGCTGAATATTTCAGAGAGCAGGGTTATTTCGTCAAGGAGCGTGAGTATGGTACCAGAGTCTGGAGCCAGGTCTTTACGCTCGAAGATGCCGATGGCCATCCATGGATTGAGGTGCGTAGATGCCCGCCGTCGGGTGCAAGTTCATTTACGGGTCTTACAGAATACTCATGCAGGCTACGTTTGGTTAACTCGCAGTGTTATGTGACCGACTGCATCGAGCGATTGCGGCAGTTTATGCTACGACATGGATATGTTTTCAAAAAGATCTTTCGTATAGACATTGCTTATGACTTCGAGCAGTTTGATTACGGTGACCAGCCTGCTCGCTTCGCTCGCAGGTATATACAAGGCCGTTATCGCAAAGTGAATCAATCCAAACTGAATGCCTTTGGCATGGACAATTGGAGCCAATTTAATTGGGAGTCATTGTCATGGGGTAGCCCTACATCGATGGTGTCAACAAAGCTATACAACAAGTCGCTAGAGATAGACACCGTAAGCCGTGAAAAGACCTACATTAAACTTGCCTGGTTCAACGCAGGGTTAATAGACGATCCTATAAACGGAACAAAGCGCAGACACAATGGTGAGGTCTATAAACCCGAGATTTGGCGAGTCGAGTTTAGTCTGAAAAGTAAGGCCGAAAGATGGTTGGTGATAGAGTCGCAAGAGGGTAAGCGAATGAAGAAACGTGCTATTCCTCACACCCTTGATTTGTTCGATAGCCCCGATAAACTCTGGCAGAGATTCCAAGACCTTGCATTCCACTATTTCCAATTCAAGGTGGCTCGTTTTAAAGAGGAATCAAGATCACTTGTGGCGGTCGCTCTAGGTAAGGTGGTGAATAAATCAGAATGGACACCCGTCAGAAAAGACCTCTGTCCAGAAAAGAAGCTGTTCAAGTGGGCAGCTGACCGCGAATTTCTCCACATCGACAATTGTGTCGAGGGCAGAAAACCCGAAAATGATTTGGAGGTGCTTCGCAGGCGATTGACCACCTTCCGAAACACTCACTCCGATATGGCCGTTCGCGATGCTTGTTCTGCCCTGCTTCAGTTCATCGAAACCGAAGATCTTCGTCGATACACTCCGAAGCAGATATTTGCAGAGGTAGAAGCCCTGCGACGCACGCTAGCCCTACGAATGAAGCACCCAGAGGTGAAGATACTCGAAACGATTGCGGAAATCCAAGAAATGTTGTTTAACGATGAAATGTTCTAGTATGGAAAAGAATGGAAAGAACTGGAAATGTGCCGACTGCATTTGGTGCATCACTCAACCTAACAAAGAGAATATGATACATTGCAAATTCTTAGGTTGCGGAGTGTATGCTGGCTCCATGGCTTGCCGCCATTTCGAGCCCTACGACCCGAAAAACCGCCCTTTCTAGGGCTGATTTTCCGCACAGACAGTGCGGTACAGTAATACCGCACTGCGATTTCAGTGTGTAATACGGCGAAAACCCCCTGTAGGCAGGGATTTCGGGCGATTTTCTCTCACGGATGCGGGCACACCCGCCCGCGCACCCCCGCGCCCCCGGGCGCACCCACATAAACAGCCAAAAAATTGAAGAAATATGGAAGATAATACAGATAAATGGGATATACTTACGACAAAAGAGAAAGTTGAAAAGGCCGTTCGGTTTATTCGTTCTGTGGCGAGTCAGCATAATTGCTTTCTTGCCTTTTCGTCGGGTAAGGATTCGTGTGTACTGGAGTTCCTAGCTAAAGAAGCAGGTGCAAAGGTGCGAATGGTTCATAATGTCACAACGATTGATCCAGAGGGCACTTTACCGTTCGCTGTAAAGCACAATTGTGAGTTAAGGCGAAATAATCACTCCTTTCTGGATTTAGTGGAAATGAAAGGATTTCCTACAATGTTCAGGCGATTTTGTTGTGAAGAATTGAAAGAGCGTTATATTGATAGTTATGGTTTCTTTGGCATTAGGAAAGGTGAGTCAGTCAAAAGGACAAAGTGCTATTCAGCATTTGATGATGTGTATTATTACACAAAAAAGATCTTTTCGAATAGGTTTTTTCCGATACTCTTGTTCACTGATGAGGATATCCAGAATATTGTCAATGAGCATGATATTGAAATGCATCCAATCTATTATGATGCTCAAGGCAAATTCTGTGTAGATAGGCGATTAGGGTGCATTGGTTGCCCCTTGCAAGGTGACAGAGGAAAACTCGACTATCTGGGTTATCCGATCCTACTCAAGCAGGTACTTCGTCGAGGTATTCTCTTTCATAAAAGGCAAGGCCGAACAGAGAATGATGCAGCACTCAACTTGGTGTATAACCTCTTCTACTCAAATCATGGGTATGAGAAGTTCCAGCAGACATATCAAGGGCTGTTCGATACAGACCCTTGGGAGATACTAGAGAATTATTTCTTTCTGGACAGAGAAGATGTGATGAGAAAATTACCAAAACCAAAGTTTTAATATGAAAGATGTTCATGAAAAAGCCATTAGGCTTGTAGAAGGTGGTATTGTCGAGGTATCTGGCCTATGCGTTAGGATGAGCCGTGCGCCATTTGAAATGGATGCCTGCGATGGTTGTGATCTGGTTAGCCTTTGTCACAAAGGCAATCCTATATGTGATCTGTGCGAAGAATGCGATAGTATAACAAGGGATAATTGCTTCCTTATCTTGGTTTCATGATGGATGCTCCGGGCGCACATGATCGCCCTACGCAGGTGGGCGCACTCAATCGCCCACCTTTTATTTGTCGCTATGCGGCAGACCGCATAGCTTCTAGTCCAGCCCACAGAGCCCCCACCCACTCCCCCTACCCCCTCTCACTCCCAGAGGGGGTAACCCCACGCAGGCGGCAGGCATTCCAGCCCTGCGCCCATTCCCCTTTTATGATGGGGCCCCTTGGGCTACGTTCTGGAATGCCTGCCCCCTGCTTAAAGGGAGATAGGACTGCGGCCGCGCTACGCGCCGCCTCGACCGTTTTTGTCGGCTGGCGCACAGACTTGCGGATTACGGGTTGCGGATGGCCTTGCATTTCATCCACCCACCATACCCCCACCCACTCCCCCCTTCCCCCTCGCACTCCCCGAGGGGGTGAACCCCACGCAGGCGGCAGGGGATAGGCGCGCGCAGGCAAGCCTGCACCACGTCTACCCCTGCCCCCTGCTTAAAGGGAGATAGGTTGCAGGCCGCTAATTAGCCGCCTGCACATTGTTCATCGGCTACCGCACAGAACAGCGCATAGTTCATCCCCGCAGGGCGAGGGCTAACTATCTCTAGCCCTCCCTCCTGCTAACTGGGGTTGGTTCATCTGTCTTCGGCATTCCGTCGGTTCGATATTAGTTGATAGGCAGCAGCAGACCGCTCCAGGCAGGCTTGTCGCTAGTTGCAGCGAGCGACCCTCTCCGCACAGCTATGAGGGACGCTCGCTGCAAGTAGCTATCAGCCCGCCTTGCGCTCTAATAGGTGGGGGGCCGCTATTTAGCCGCCCCCCGCTTCGCTCCCCCGAATTTATCGGCTACCGCACAGAAATAATGATGATCCTGCCGCCGTCGGGGGCTGCCTGCCCCCGTCGAACCCCCGGTGCTGCGCGCAGGATGTTCCGCTTCGGGCAGGTCGCGCGTCCTCGCCGTTACCGTCTGCGGAATGTCGCGACCTGCCCTGTCGCGTTGATTTTGCGCCATCCCGCTTACCCATATTGCGGGTACATGTAGGCGGGAATTGGGGCGGGCGCGCTGGTGTCCTCGCCCTTTGGGCTCCGGGTCTGCGCGCGCCCTAGTCTTTGGCAGTAGGCTCTGTCGGTTCACGAGGGCGTTATTTAGTCATAATTCGGATTCTCATGAGGGTAGGCATACCATCGCATTTAGTTTTTTTGGTTGCTCAAGTGAGAATCCGATGCTGAATTATGATAAATATCGCTGGGGCTAAATCGTCGGGGTCGGGCTTTCATCGTGGTTTCAAGTTACTTTTGCGGCGGCTGGCTATCTCTTCTCTCATCGTTTTCTTAACGTCCATCGCCAGGCGCGCCGGGGCTATAGCCCCTCTGCGCTCTGCCCTCTTCGCCTATAGGCTACGTGGGCAGTGCCCGCGCCCGCTGTAGCGTTCGCGGGCAAATTCCTCGGGGCTTAAGCCCCTCGCCCACCCACCTTCCTCGGGGCTATAGCCCCTCGCCCTAGTGGCTACCGCCTTCTAAATCGGCAGCAGAAAATAAATGATCTACGGCGGTTTGCAAGTGGGGCTGTCTGCCCCCCTCGCGCTCCCCCCGAGTGTTTTTCATGGTTTTATTTTGCTTGCGCCTTGTTCGCGGGTTCCACAAAATTTGGCCAGATTGCCCCGTCTGGACACGTCTGCTGGCTTCGCCCGCCGATGCTGGACGAACACCAATCTCTAAAAAAAAAGGGGCTCTAAAAGCCCCCTTTTAATTAAACCTTGGCCATATAAATGGCGCACTATCTTCTTTGTCGAGTGGTATGATTGCACCGCATTCGTCAGAGCACCACTCACGCAGCTGACATCCATTGCAGGGATCTGCCCCAAGCCTGCTGATGTCGGCAGGCTTCAAGGGCTTATGTGGGTAAAGAGTTTCTATCATATCGTGTCTATTGTTAGGGTGTATCTAAGAGTCCGTGCGTTAATGTGCCTTAGTTGGCTTGCTATGGTTCCCGTTAGCATCGCTGATGCGATATGCGCGATTACTCCATTAACCGAGGAGTCATCATTCCCAGGTTCATCTACGGGGATTTCCCATTTTTTACCCTGGTCATTAGATACGACCACCTTGTTAGCAAGGCGCTCAATCGTTACTATTACTGATTTCTGCATATCTGTTTGCCGTTTAGCCCATCGGCTCGGGGTTCCTAAAGGGTGATACATTTTGTTCTTTGCTACTGCAAAGATACGACTTTTTTTTGACATTTGCAAATGTCGTTCGACGAATAGCCCCTTTTTATGGATAGTTCGTGGGTGTTATATGGCTCTTTATCTAGGTTTTATGGCGGTTTGTCGATGTGTTTAGCCCGTTTTTCGGGCTCCTTGGCGGGATAGGAGATCACCCGCCACGGCGGGCGGGGGCTCTCGCCCCCTGCACCCCTATCTTAAATAAACTTAATTAAATCTAAAAATCGGCTCGCCCTATCGGGCTCGTTTGTAAAAATTAAGTCAGTTAATCCCGACCTAGGTGGGGGCAACTCCCACCCAAGTCCGAATTTTGTCCGAGAAAATATTTTTTGTACCTTTGCCGACGTTGAAGAATGCACAATTCAAAACCCCAACGGCCAAGGGTAGCGGCCACTAGTTCTCATTTTAATACAATTGCAATTATGGCAAAAAGTAAAAGTGGTGGTACCCGTTCTTACATTCGTGGCCGCGTGGGTGCTGACGTCTATTCAATTGGCCGCGATGCTAAAGGAGCCAAGCAGCAGGTTGTTCGCTCGCTGGCTGAAACCGTTGCTAACCCCCAGACGGTTGCTCAGATGCGTGGCCGTATGATCATGTCGACCGTGATGCAGGCCGTTAGCGCAATGCGTCAGATTATCGATCATTCGTTCGACAACGTTCCGACTGGCCAACCCTCTATCTCTGAGTTCATCTCACGCAACTATGCACTGATCAAGGCTGATGTTGCAGCTCATCCTGCTAGCGGAAATCAGTTCTTGCTCAATGCGTTCAAGGAGAAAGGTGCGTTCCCCGGTGTTTACGTAGTTTCTGAGGGTAATGCAGTTCTTCCCTCTGCTGTAACACCAGAAACGTATGGTGGCAAAATCAGTCTGACACCTACTGCTAATACGGTTGGCGATCTTAAGGCCGCTCTTGGCCTTACTGCAGATGAGTATCTCACAATTATAGAGCTCATTGGTAAAGGGGGTGCAGGTGGTGTTGTCGAGTACTCGTTCGGCTATGCTCGTTATCACATCAACTCGGCTCTGGCCGATTCGACCGTGATCTCTTCCGAGAACATCAACAATGTGTTCAACGTTGAAAC
>JAEEII010000173.1 GCA_016281295.1 Bacteroidales bacterium | reverse complement strand
TATTGACAAGACCGTCTTTCTTGGCAGACATCGTCATCGAGTCAGCATAGCTGAACATCTCCTTGCAGATCTCACGCAGGGTCTTGTCGGCATAGCCTTCCTCGCGGGTCTTGATGAAGTAGGCGTTCTCGATGAAACGGGCACTGTCGATGTTGACCGGCACGCCGTATTTATGGCAGAGCTCGCAGGTCTCACGGATGTTCTTCATGCTCACAGGCTGACCGCCAACGGTGTTGTTGGTCACGGTGAGGACCATGAACGGCACATTGCCCTTGTTCTCTTGCAGCACCTTCTCCAGTTTCTCCAAGCTGACGTTGCCTTTGAAAGGCACTTCAAGCTGGGTGTCGTAAGCCTCGGGAACGGTGACATCGATAGCAAAGGCCTTACGGCTCTCGATGTGTCCCTTGGTGGTGTCGAAATGAGCGTTGCCTGGGATGACCTGACCTGGTTTCACGAGATAGCTAAACAGCACATTCTCAGCAGCACGGCCCTGATGGGTGGGGATGACAAACTCAAAGCCTGTAAGTTCGGTGATGGTGTCTTTCATGTGGTAGAACGAGCGGGCACCACCGTAGCTCTCGTCGCCCATCATCATCGCACTCCACTGACGGTCGCTCATGGCACCGGTGCCAGAGTCGGTAAGCAAGTCGATGTAAACATAGTCGCTCTTCAGCATGAAAATGTTGTTGTGGGCCTCTTCAAGCCACTTCTCGCGTTGTTCTCTTGTGGATTTCTTAATGGGTTCAACCATCTTGATTTTCCACGCTTCTGCAAATGGTAATTCCATGATTTATAAGTTTTAAAGATGAAAATAATCGATTATGGTTTTTCATTAGAGGTTGAAAAACAATAAAAAACACCCTTGTTTCCAAGCTAACACTCAGAAACGGTCACGTTCTTTGACGTTGAGGTAAATCGTTTTGCCAACAATTCTTAGCATGGGTATGCTTTCAAAAAACGGTCAAAGATACGAAATATTCCGGAAAAACAAGAAGAATTATTTTTTTATAGCGCCCTAATGGGCGCATTCTTCTTGTTACTTTTGGCTTGATCCAAAAGTAACCAAAAGATCAAGGCCAAAAATATCGGCCCACCGCACGGCCATTCTAAAAGGCTGAGCCGTCAAGGCGGGGAGTGCCTTCGTACCGAAGGCAAACGCTCCGCTGAAGCTCCGCGCCCCGCCCTGAGGCTCAAGCCTTTTAGCCCGTCCTTGGGGCAGCCGCTGCTCCGATTTTTGGCCTTGGCCACCGCGCCCAGCCCGAGGAAGTGAGTCGTGCTTAATATTATAAGCAATAAAAGACCCGCTGTTTCGTTCTATTCAAAAACAATAGTTATATGAAAAAGAGTCTTGGAATAATACTGCTTCTCTTGGCTCCGGTTTTTGCGTTTGCAGACGTATGGAAGGAGCCCGAGACCAAAGACTACTATAATGCAGACAGTTCCTACTTTGCTAGGATTGTTCCCATAAATATTCCCGACAACTACTATAGTTGGAAAAACGCCTCATCAAAGAAAAAACAAAAGTATCTGCCTACCGACACCATCATCACCCCCTGCTACGCAATGATGTTTAAGGTGGCCGAACAAGGAGACAGCTTGGTTTGGAAGAAAGATTTGGTCAATCCTATAGCTCCTGTAACAGCCATCGTTTCTTGTGATGGGAAATACCTGGTCACCTTTGATAATTGGCACGAATGCGGCTACGGTGACAACGTGATGGTATGTTATGATGAAAATGGAAACCTAATCCAGAAGTATTCGCTTAAAAACATTTCACCTTTTCGAATAGAAGAATATGAGATGAGCATTTCATCGATTTGGTGGCGATGTGGGGCCGAGTTCTTTGATAATTACAGAGTTAAAGTTTGTTTTGAAAACAACGGAGGAGATCAAGCCGAAATCTATTACAATTTAAAGACCCAGCACTTCTCGGAAATTCTCAGTGAAGAATACGATGCGTATCATAGGGATTTTGAATTCAAGCCATTTCAGCCTTTAGATATAGCCGTTGTCTTGAATTATACAAATCCTTTTTTCAACCATGAGGAAATAACTGATTATACACCATATCAAAAAGGCGAAGAGCATCTTAAGTTCTTTTACGAGAGCCTCAGGAAAAGGATCGATGCCAGTCCTAAGCTTATCGGTGAAATTGACAGACGCCAAGTGGTGAAATATGAGAAGAAAGGCCGCAAAGAAGCCATCGTGTATAAAAGTTACGAATATGACGAGCGTGAACCTGGCATTTGGGTCGCTTATTCCGAAAACAAGGGGAAGACATGGGCTTTCTATTACACGGGAATCTCTCATTGTCAACCGTTTTGCTTAAAATCCCAATCTAATCTACCTTTGTTCAATAAGGATGGCGATTTACAACTGGAAGCTTGCATGCTTCGCCAGATCACACCGCACCTATTGGGCCAAGGAGCGAATTATGAACTTGTCAAAGATGGTTTGTTGTTGACTATTGATTTTGAGACCTTACGACGGGACACCGACGGCGATGGACTGACAGATATCGCGGAAGCCAAATTCATGACCAATCCTCTCCTTTCCGACACCGACAATGATGGCGTTGAGGATGGTCTTGATTTGAATCCAAGAATGTCACTGCCCCGCTCTGACAAAACGGTTGTCTTTGAAGATCTTGTTGATTATGTTTTTGCCGACACTATTCCATTGACTGTTTCTGAAGCGCGTTACGCAAATCCGAAGACAAACACCGTCATGATTGTCACGGACGACCCCGACCTTCAAGCCATTCAACCACGAATCCAACGCATCATCTTCATTACTCCTGAGGAACTTGAGAAGGCCGGATGTTTTTATCTCCCCATTGAGCAATTACACGTGTCTCCGATGTTCAAGCTTGACAACGAGGATGACACCTATTATGTTTCCAAATCGGATCGTCATGGTTTCTGGGACTTCATAGTGAAGCGTATCAATAACGGTTGGACCAAAAAAATGGTCTCGTCGGGAATCTTCTAAATTTAGAGTATTCAAGTTGGCCGTCACCGCCCCGGGCTGGGCGGGCGGGCCACGGCCCAAAACCGGAGCAGCGCCTGCCAAAAGGGCGGGCTAAAAGGCTTGAGCCTCAGGGTGGGGCGCGGAGCTTTAGCGGAGCGTTTGCCTTCGGCACGAAGGCACTCCCCACCCATGAGGGTCAGCCTTTTAGAACGACCGTGCGGTGGACCGATGTTTTGGGCCTTGATCTTTTTGGTTACTTTTGGATCAAGCCAAAAGTAACAAGAAATACTATTGACAATTAATTAATTTGTATTATTTTTGCAATGAAATTAATATAAAAATCATTTGTTATGTCAACAAGTACATTACAAATCCGAATAGAAGACAATCTAAAAGAGCAGGCCATCGCCCTGTTCGACCGTCTTGGACTTGACCTCCCAACAGCGGTCAGAATGTTTCTAAAACGGTCCGTGGCCGAAAACGGCGTCCCCTTCGACCTAAAAGAAACGCCACGTGTTTCAACCGAGGGAATTGAGCTGCTGTATGCGTTGAATGCTGATGCCATAAAAAATGGCAAAGCAGGAATGACCGAAGAGGAAATTGAAGCTGAAATAGCCTCTCTTCACAACGAAAACAACCCATAACCATGGTTTTCGCTGTAATTGACACCAGTGTTATTGTTTCTGCATTGTTGGCACAAAACAGAAACGACTCGGCTCCTTTTTCCGTGTTGAATGCGGTTTTTAGAGGAGTCATCATTCCCATCGTTTCAAATGAAATTTTAGAAGAATACCAGGAGGTACTGAACAGAGAGAAATTCGGTTTCGACAAAAAGAAAATCGAAAAGTTTTTGGATCAATTCAAGGCCCAAGCCTCAATCATCAATCCTCCACACACGAACAAAACACTTCCTGACAAAAAGGATGTTTGTTTTTATGAAGCGGCGATGGTATATTTGGAATTAGGAGGAATCCTCATCACGGGTAACATCAAGCATTTTCTAGATTGTCCCTTTGCCGTAACGCCAGCTCAAATCAAAGAAAAACTAAAACTATAAAAACCATATTATCATGTTCAAACTCAAATCAATCCTTTTAGCTGGTCTTTTGCTGTTCGGGCTCAACGTCACAGCCCAGGAAGACCAAGAAATGCACGTCGGAGCCTGCTGTACCAGCATCATGGTAGGCAAAAACGCCTCCACTGACGGCTCTGTCATCACCTCACACACTTGCGACGGACGTTATCGCACCTGGATGCGTTGGGAAGCCGCCGCGGACCATGAAAAAGGCGAGATGCACAAAGTGTACAAAGGCACCATGCACACCGAGGACCCCTTCGACAACCGCAAGGTGGAACTCGCAGGTGAGATTCCACAGGTGGAGCACACCTATGCTTACCTCAACACCGCTTATCCTTGCCTCAACGAGAAGCAATTAGCCATTGGCGAGACCACTTTCTCGGGTCCCGACACCTTAGTCAATAAAGACGGCATGTTTATGATCGAGGAACTGGAACGCGTGGCCTTGATGCGCTGCGACAACGCCCGCGACGCCATCCAGCTCATCGGCAAACTCGTCAAGGAATATGGCTATGGCGACGGTGGCGAGTGCATCACCATCGCCGACAAGAACGAGGTATGGCAGATGGAGATCCTTGGCGAAGGCCCCGACAAAATCGGCGGCGTGTGGGCGGCCAAACGCATCCCCGACGACGAGGTAGGTGTCAGCGCCAACATCGCACGCATCGGCAAACTCGAACGCAAGAGCAAAGACTTCTACTGCTCCGACAACTGCGAGAAGGTCGCCAAGAAATACGGCCTCTGGGACGGCGAAGGCGACTTCATCTTCTGGAAGGCCTTCCGCGCCGAATATGGAGGCGGCAAGAACTACAGCGACCGCGAGTTCTTCATCCTCAGCCAGCTGGCTCCCTCATTGAACCTCAACCGCGACATGCCCGAGCTGCCTTTCTCCGTGAAACCCGACGAGAATGTCGATGTCCGCAAAGTGATGGAGCTCTTCCGAAGCACCTACGAAGGCACTGACATGGACATGACCCGCAACATCAAGATGGTGACCAAGAAACGCCAGGACGACGGCACAGTCACTGAAGACACCATTATCAGCCCCATCGCCAACCCCTGGATGAACGGCACCATGCAGAACACACTCAACTTCCTGGCTCCCGAGACGGTGAAGTTCCAACGCACTGTGGCTGTGGCTTGGAGCAGCTATCATCACATCATCCAATGCCGTAACTGGATGCCCGATGAGATTGGTGCCATCTGCTGGATGGCCTGCGACAACCCGGGACAAAGCCCACGCATCCCCATCTTCTCCGGCTCCACTACCCTGCCTGAAGGATTCGACAAATGCGGTCAGCTCCGCTATCGTGAAGAAGCATGGATTTGGCATTACCGCAAAGCCAATAAATTAGCCACCGTGATGTGGGGCCGCACCAAGCCCGTCCTCATGGGCAACGCCAACCGTTTCGAGGACAAGGCCTTAGAAGAAATCCCCGCACTGGAAACCAAAGCGCAATCGCTCCTCCTGGACGGCAAAAAAGAAGAAGTCACCAAGATGCTCAACCAATACACCAACGACTTTGCCGCTGCCACCCGTCAAACCTGGAAGGAGATGGAAAGCCAGTTCTGGTATTGGTTCAGCATGGGATTTTAGAAGCTGAAAAAACTTAAAAGCTGCTTCTTAAAATCAGAAATTAAACATCACACTGCCAATGACGGGACGGTTGATATAAACCGGATATCCCAAATATTGAGCAGTATAGTCTTTTTTGAAATGATTCATCAACCCATAGCTCGTAGAGAGCTTAAAGGTAAGGTCGTTGTGTGTGATGCCGATACCATAGTCAAATGTCAACCCTATCCATCTCCAATTAGTCGGGCCACCCACATCCATAGAGCTGCCAAAAACAAAGGTATCGCTCCCCAATGTTCCGCCTGCTTTACGAAACACCACGAAATCGACACAAGGACCCGCGAACAAAAGAAGTTCAGTGGCCGAGCCTAATTTGTCATGGTACTGAATCATCAAAGGAATTCTTGCCGTTACCTCGTTGGCCCAAATCTTCATCATGTTATTATTTTCGTCAAAACCTGAATAATAAGGCCTGTTGTATTCAGCTCTGAAACCCGTCAACACGCCCAACGGAGTTCCCTTGATCATCTTCTCATACTCGAAGTCAAGACTCGCCGCGAAAGCCATCGTTCCTTGCTCAGCGACAAGATAGGCCATTGACACTCCGTTGCTTTGGAATGACTTCCCCATCAAACTGGCTCCAATAGCGTGATTGGAACTTTTTTCTTTTTTAAACAAATTACTCCAAAAGCCATCCGCTGAGGCTTGAAAGCAGATGCCCATCACAACTGCCAATAAAAAACATTTTTTCATCATAACCAATATTACTTTTTATTACTATTTGAATTGCCATAACGACAATTATTAAACAAAATTTAAACCAATTTATTATACAAAACAAAAAAAAGGGGACAACCCACGGCTGTCCCCTCTCTAATTTCTTAATAATTAATACTCAATTAATAGAAATCAACTCTGTTGTCTTGAATCTTAGCGTTGTTTCTAAGAGCGTTATAAACTCCGTTATTCAAGACTTTGTTGTTGAACTGTGAGGTCTTGTCTCTTAAAATCGTGCTGTAGTCAGTAGTAGCGGCAGGCTGCACAACCTTCACATTCTTGATGATGAATGCGCTGGAGTTACCGGCGATAGGGCCAACGACTTCACCTTCCTTCATGCCAAGGATGGTACCCACCATATCAGCTTCAACACCGAAATTGCCCAGCACACGTGATTCCAGATTGACATCTGACACTGAAGTGACCTCGGCACCAAGTTCTTTGGCCATACGATCATAATCGGTACCACAAGCTTTCATCTTCTCAACTGCGATCTCACCTTTCTTCTTATTGAGGATTTGATACTTGGACTGTTCAATCACCTTCTCCAGAGGAGCGTATCCCTCGGGGACGATATCCGTCAAAGCAGCGACAACAAACATGTCATCCATCTCAAAGATTGAAGAGATGTCGCCTTTGTGAGTCTTCTCATCGAAAGCCCAACGGACAATCTGGCGTGGGTTATCAATACCCGTAATCTGATAGGTGGAACCCGACATTCTCGGCATGGTACGTTTGGTCAGACCTTGTTCCTCGATAGCAGCGTTGAATTGGTCGTAGGTACGGTTTTCAGTGACGAACTTGTTAGCCACTGCGAACACATCCTGATAGGTCTTGGTGCTGAAAGTGACATCATGCGTCAAGACGGCCAGGCGAGCTTTAGGCTGCATCTCGGTTTTGCCAGTCACTTTGATGACATGATAGCCGAAGGGGCTTTCCACCACGCCGATTTGACCGACAGCGTTTTTCATCACATACTCGTTGAAAGTCGGGACCATGGCACCGTCAACAAACCAATCGAGGTCGCCACCCTTTTCGGCAGAACCTTTATCGCTTGAGAACTTGGTTGCCAGTTCAGCAAACAGCTCGGTCTTTTTCACGTTCTTTTTCAAGACATTTGCCAGGCTGTCGGCCACTGCTTGAGCTCTTTCTTTGGTGGTGATGGTATCCTCGCTGCGGAGTGCTCCGGCGTAAGGAATCAAGATATGGCTGGCTTTCAATGAGTCGGCACGATTCTGGAGTTCAACGATACGAACCAGGTTGTAGGCTTCATTGTCAAAATAAGGGCCATACACAAAACCAGGCTGGTTGCCATCATCGAAGATCACTTTCTCGATAGCGGCAGGAACATCGGTGCGGCTCTTCCAGGTGCTGTCATAACGCTGATCAGAGTTAGCGTTGACAAAGCTGGCGACATTGTCGGTACTGGTGAAATCATCCTTCATCTCACTGATAGTCTTAAGAGCGTCTTGTCTGTCCTCAGCTGACGGTTTGATGTCGAAGACCACATATTCGATGCCACGGTTCTCATCCGTCTCGAATCTGTATTTGTTCTCTTCATAGAACTTCTTGTTGTCTTGATCGGTGACCACAACGGTAGAATCAGGAATGCTGGAGTAACGCAAAGCCACGACATCAGCGGTAGCTTTGACATTCTTGTTCTCGTAGTATTTCTGAGCCAACTTGGCGGGGACAAAATACGAAGCCTTAATCAGGTTGTTGAACTTGGTCTCCAGGCGGTTTTCCTTGATAGCATTTTCAAAATCAACCCATTGGTTGCGGTTCTCAATCGGATAGTTATCGAGGTTCTGCATGTAGTTCAACAGGCCCTCACGATTGAAGTTACCCTGACCGTCCGAGAAGTTCTGAACCACCCACTGGTGCGGCTCTTCACCAACAAACTGATCATACAGCTCTTCAGCGGTGACATTAATGCCAAGTTTATCATATTCCTTGGTCATGATATGATCTTTGATCATCTGTTCCAACGTGTTGTTGTAGGCACTGTAAGTCTGAGATGAAGTGAGGTTGTTGCCGTAGCTACGCTTCATGTTTTCAAGGTTCTTGTTCTTGAGGTCATCAAAATCTTTGTAAGGGATTTTTTCACCATCAATCACCGCCACGTTATACTCGCGGTTTCTTCCAGTGCTTTGGAAAAGGTCCTGAAGGACAAATGCCAACAAGGCAAGTCCAATGATTGCAATCAACAATCCTGAACGTCTTCTGATTTTTTCAATTGCTGCCATAATGCTTTTTATTTATTATTATATTTATCCAAAATTTGAGCCTGCAAATTTAGTAAAAGGATTTCAATCTACGCAAGAAAGTGAAAAAACTTTCTAAAAAATCCTTTATTTTACTCTTTTCAGCTCCACTTCCTCAAGCTTCATGTCGGTGGCTTTGAGGATTTTAACTCTAAAATGACCAATTACAAGCTCCTCTCCCACTTCAGGGATATTTTCATAGTAATGCAGAATCATCCCTGCCAAAGTCTCATAATCGTCAGAGGTTGGCAAATCCAACCCATACGTCTCATTAAGATAATCTATCTCAAGCCTTGCCGAAAACACGTATGTATCTTCCTTAAGCACCTGTTCGGTCTCATCCTCCTCGTCATATTCATCTTCTATCTCGCCAAAAATCTCCTCAATCACGTCTTCCATGGTGACAATACCCGAGGTGCCACCAAACTCATCGACCACTGCGGCGACCCCCTGGTGTTTTTGAATAAAATGCTTCAGCAGGCGGTCCGCGGTATAGGTTTCAGGAAAGAAATCGATGGGTCTGACCAAGTCGGCAGCTGTAACATCACGTCTGAAAGCGATGGCATTCACCACATCATTCAGATGCACATAACCCACGATATTGTCAATTGTCTCAGAATAAACGATCAACTTTGAGTGTTTGGTCTCCTCGAAGCGGTCCTTCAAGAATTTCAAGTCATCCGTGATTTTCACTGACTCAATCTCATTGCGCGGAGCCATGCACTCACGCAGTTTGACCGAGCGGAAATCCATGGCATTTTGGAACAACTGGATTTCCTGCTGAATATCCTCGTCGGCCTCTTTGGGATCGGCATACTCGGTGATGTAATCGTCAAAATCGACTGTGCTGAGCTGATACTCCTGCTGATCCATCCTCATTCCAAAGAACACACGGATGATCACGTAGGCAATACCAGAATAGATCAAAGTCAGGGGGTATAAGAGATAGAAACAGAGTACCGTTGGGAAGGCGAAGAAGGAAAGGATGGCGTTGGGGTTGAGGCGGAAAAGGATTTTAGGAAGGAACTCAGCCAGCACCAGCACAATCAAAGTGGAGATGATGGATTGCAGCAAGAGGATGAAAAACTCCATTTCGAGCGAAGGAGGGAGAATCCACTTCACCACAGGAAGCAACAGCCGGGCAATGGCGATACCATATATAATATTAGCGATGTTGTTGCCAATGAGCAAAGAGGTGAGGAAATGCGAGGGACGCTTGAAAAACAGGCTGACGATTTTGGCAGAGAACCGGTTTTTTTTCAGATCCACTTCGAGCTGCAAGCGGTTGGTGCTGTTAAAAGCGATCTCAAGACCCGAGCACAGCGCTGAGAGAAACAAGGTTATCACTACTATGATCCAGTCGTTACTCATCGGTCCTCCTCCACTTCGAATGTCGCTTTTCCATTATAGATGGTATATTCCTCAAAGCCCTCCGTTGAGACCAGGCTATCCCCCATGATGTCCTTGTCGGGCATGACAATCCTGACCTTGGACCGTGTATAAAGCATTTTGGTGTCCTGATACCAATACAGTCGTTCGGACATCAACTTCTCTCCTTTGTTATGGTTTTCCACCACCACATTCCCTTCGGCCTCGACCATTTTTTCATCACTCCGGTGGAGACCGTAATCTGCGCTTATCTCAGAAACCACGCGGTGATGGTCATCAAAGATGGAGGCATGGAAACCTTCGGGGAACTCCAGGTAGCTGGAGTCATCACCCTGACGCACCATAACGGGAGCTTTCAGTTCCATTTGCACGATACCCGAGTCACTACGGTAAAAGACGATATCGTAGGCGACCACCCCTGAGAGTGTGTCATCAGATGCCAACTGCTGGATGACAGATGTAGGGTTACCACACGAAAACAACATCACAGCCCATAAGGCTGTGATGTTATAGATTAGAAATCGTTTATTATTCAGCGACTTCACTGTGGCAACATACGGTTTATTTAGCTGCTCTGATGCTCGTGGATTCACCGATCCAGCCGCCCACCGTGTAGGACTGTCCTTCCGAGAAGTCGTTAAAGAAGATCGTCTCGGTGCTGGGGAAGTGTTGTGAGTAAGAGCGGATGAGATCCGAAGCGCGGTTTGCCACTGAAGGATCGATTGTTTTGGCTTTCACCAGCTTGTCAACAGCGGCCCAGAAGACCTCTTTACCACCGAACTTACTGTCGGCAAACGAGTTGGATGATGCTGCGTAGGCCATTCCGATGATGATGTAAGGTTCACCGGCGGTGGGGTCAACGGTAGCGGCTTTACGGGCGGCGTCACGAGCTTTGCCATAGCTGTTGGTGTTCAGATAGCAGTAAGCCAAGTTTCTGTAAGCTCTGTAAACGCGGTCGTTGTTAGAGGAAGCAGCTGCCTCTTCGAAGTATTTGGCTGCCTCGCTGTTTTTGCCATCCTTGAAGTACTTGATACCGATGTTGTAAGCAGATTCGGGGCTGGGTGCCTTTTCGTGCAGTTTGACACTGGCTTCGAGGAAGAGCTTTGAGTCGGTGCAGTCTTTTTTGTCGAGGATAGTGGTGATGCGTTTCAGGAGGTCGATATCATCCGGTGTCTCAGCCATCTTGGCAGTGAACACTTTGATAAGGTCATCGCAAGAAGCAAAAGGTTGGAAGAGGTTGTCGATGTTATTTTTCACACCTTTGTTGATGTTAATCGACTTCTCATTTTTTTCAATTTGCTTGTCGAAGCCTGCCACACCATCAGCATCGCCTGACTCTTCAGCATTTGTTCTAGCTTCAAGAAGCTGGGCTTCGGTCTCGGCCAGCACCTTGATGTTGTCGTCAAGCACCTCGGAGAGTTCCTGATAGACATTGATGATGGTCATTTTCTCAGTCTTGTTGTTGTTCACCATGTCGATGGTTGCCTTGAAGTATGCATCGATATAAGCGCCTTGCAGCTGTGAAGGATCCAGCGCGACGGCATCTTTCAGGACGTTATAGGCTTCTTCGTAACGGTTTTTGTTGTAGGTGTAAATCAAGAGGCCTTTTCTGCCCATGATGTTAGCCACCTGAGAGGCACCCGTCTTGGGATCCGTGGGGAAACATTTGGCGCGGGTATCCATCAGCAGGCAGAGCGTGTCGATGTAAGCATCCTTGTCTTTCGGATTCTGGCGAATCATGTAATCGAGGATTTTCTCGCCATTGGTGTAGGTGTACTGAGTGGCACGCGGGCCCGTGAGGAACACCTCACGCCAAGCGGAAATCATTTCGTTGTTCACGGCATCGGGAGCAAACTTGGCAGTTTCCCACTGCTTGTAAGCTTCACGGAAGATACTGATCTTCTGTACGCAGTTGACACTGTCAGCACCATACTTTGATGCCGTAGCAAGATCCTGTGCGGAAACACTGAAGGCCATCCCCAATCCGACAGCCATCAATAATACTTTCTTAGTTTTCATCTCTGTTTATTTTTTTAGTTCAACTTTCAAATATTAGTTATATCTTCTTTTCACAAACCAGCGTTCAAAGATCGAGACACCCAGTGTGAAATTGACGTAACCCTCCTGAATGAGGTTTGCAGATTTCGTGCCACATTTTCCTATTTCCAATCCCAAATTCACTCCAGACTGAGAACGAGGCAGCGGAAGGGTTATTCCTGCGGTTACACCTATTTTATTAATAGCATGGTCGTCAATCACGAGAAATGTCTTTTCATAAAAACCTCCCAGCCGATAGGAGACACGAGTCCAATAATTGGAGATGGAGGTTGAAGAAGGCAGATATTCCCCTCCCACAGCCAAACTCCAGGAGTCCGAAAGTCCTTCATTAACCCCGTTTCTCGCGAAGGCGCTCCAGTTGTTCCAATTGAAATCGGCTCCAATGACCCAACGTTTGTTTTTCTGAAGGGAGACACCAAAGCCCAATCCATGAGGCATGGTCAGCCTTGCGTCCTTGTTATGGTCATAGAAAATGGTATCAATCAAATATTCTATAGACTCGTCACCATTTGCGGCTAACTGTATTGAGCGGACAAAGAGCGTCTGAGTTCCACTCAAATTGACTTTTTGATTATAAGTTGCTCCTACCGACAAAGAAAGATCGTCATTAATCTGGCCTTGATACATCACGCCATAATCAAACATAAAAGAGCTAATCATCACGTCACGGCTTCTACGAGAAGCAATCAGAAAAGTGGAATCAGGCCAACTCAAGGTCGTAGTGGATTTGCTATCACCGAAAACATAATTCACATTAGCACCAATGGAGAAATGCTTCCCCAACCGGAACGCATTTCCAATGAACACTTGATTCAATCCGCCCTCACCTTGGAAAGTTTGGGCATATCTACCCAACGAGGCATCGTTGAAAGAGGTGACCACATGATAACCCACGCTACTATAGGGTTGCGCACCCAAGGCCACTTTCCACCAATTGGTGGGAGCAAAGCCCATGGCAACATAATCCAAAGAAGCACAATAGGCTTTCTCCGACATAACGGAAGTGCTGAAAGTGGAGTTTTTCACATACATGCCCGCATCAAAAAGGAACGCCAAGGTGTCAATCATAGCGTATGAGGCGGGATTTTCCGCATTCAACATCGTTTTTCCTGCCATGGCATTGGCTACGCCGCCCATGCCTTTCAGGCGAGCATTCATGGTCTTGCTGCGGACCTGACCCACACCAAACATGGAATAAGGAGAATCCACATTGGCCTGGGCATAAAACTCACTCATACAAAAAGTGAGGAAT
The DNA here is from genome assembly GCA_016281295.1 of Bacteroidales bacterium. Next base: position 7,582 of record JAEEII010000173.1, on the reverse strand, counting down.
AAACTAATTATCAGCTTGTTAGAAATAAATCGCTTCATTATTGGTTGTTTCGGGGTGCAAATATCTGAAAAAAAACTGAAATTTTTAGAAAAAATTGTTGTCAATTCCAAAAATTGCTGTATCTTTGCAACCGCAAACAACGGGGTACCATAGCTCAGTTGGTAGAGCAACGGACTGAAAATCCGTGTGTCGCTGGTTCAATTCCCGCTGGTACCACCTCTTAAGCCGGACATTCGTTCGGCTTTTTTATTGTCCAGAAGGATTATATAACTCGTTGATTTTCTTAGCAATGAGATTTGTATCCATCAGCATCATACATTGAAAATGCCCTTGGGGGCATCGGTCATAACCCAACTTGTCGCAAGGGCGGCATTTCAAGGTGACGTTTTCAATCACCACGGCTGGAGCAAAGCCCTGGGGATAATACGGAAACATGCCGAACTCAGGAACGGTGTTCCCCCACACGGAAACGATAGGCTTACGCAATGCCGCCGCGATATGCATCATGCCCGTGTCGTTGGTAAGTACCACACGGGATCGTTTCAACAACGAGGCCGACTGTCCCAGTGTCAGCGTCCCACAGCTGTTCCATACCCTTGCTCCAATTTTCTGTTGAATCATCGCACCACGATCGGCATCTTCGGGACCACCCACCAAAATCACTGGTGCATCCAGAAGCTCACAAACCTCCACCACTTTGTCGGCAGGCAGAATCTTCGTAGCATGCTGTCCCCCAATGACCACTGCCACAAAACCCCTGCGGAAGGTCTCTGGAAGGTCCTCGTTACGAATCACATCTTTTTCTGAAATAAAGAAATCCAAGCCTTGGCCATCGTTATGAACTCCAAGGCGTTGCACAGCACTAAAATAACGGTCCACAATATGAGCCTTGGGAAGCCGCCCGATTTTCAGTTTGGTATATAGAAACTTACGAAAATCAAGTTTGGGAAAAGAAGCGGAAGGGCAACCGAGCGTCCACCTGACTCGTAACGAACGCCAGTTTTTATGCAGATCCACCACAAAATCATAGTGTTCTTCCCGAAGCTGGGCTAACAATTCATGCCAATTTCCGTGAAAGACAATCACCTTATTAATATATGGATTCACCACGCAAAGGGATTGATAGGCCGGCTTGGTCAACACATGAAGCTCAACATCAGGCAATTGTGTTTTCACACAGCGGATAACCGGCGTGGTCAACACAATGTCACCAATGGAGCTGAAACGAATGAGAAGGACTTTTTTCACCACGGATTCGTTATTTTTGCAAAGATAAATAACAATTCAACAGCCGACAAATCAACAATTCATTATTTTTGCAAAAAATTGAAAATGAAGAAATATCAGAAATTATTGATGGCAGTCGCCAGCGGATTATTACTCTGGGCCTCATGGCCTGTGCGAGGATGGGCGGCCTTGATATTCATTGCCTTAGTTCCCCTGTTCTATATAGAAGAGCGCATCAGCAAAGGAGAGAAGGGACATATCTTCTGGCTGTCGTTTGTAACCTTTCTGATTTGGAACGTACTGACCACCTGGTGGGTATGGAACGCCACTCCGGCAGCAATCCTGGCATGGATTCTGAACTCGCTGTTTATGTCCACGGTGTTTTGGACTTTCCATGTCACGAAGAAGAAGCTGCATCATGACCGTTTGGGAAACTTCCTGTTCATCCCCTATTGGATGGCTTTTGAGTTTTTGCACTATTATTGGGCTGCCAAATGGCCTTGGTTGAGTCTCGGCAACGTCTTCTCCACCTGTACCACATGGGTGCAATGGTATTCTGTCACCGGAGTTGCAGGCGGCACTCTTTGGATTCTGCTGGTCAATCTATTCATCACCAATCTCATCACCTGTGAGAGGGAAAACGACAAAAAAGCGATTCGCTGGAACGCAGTGGCTGTCATTGCGCTCATTGCCATACCCATCATCGGAAGTATGATCGCCTACCGACACTATGAAGAAAAAGGGGTTGACACAGAAGTGATTGTAATTCAGCAGAACTGCGACCCGTGGAACGAACAATTCGACTCACAATATTACGACTCGACCATCCAAACCGATGTGAATCTGGCCGAAAAAATGATCACCCCCGACACCCGCTTCATCGTCAGTTCAGAGTCAGCCATCCAAGAAGGCATCTGGCTTGATAACATGAAAGAAGTGAGGGCGTTGAACATCCTGGGTGATTTTATCGAACAACATCCCTACTGCTGCTTTGTGATTGGCGGCACCACCTACGAATGGGTTCCCAAAGGTATGGAGGACGACTTCCCCGCCCGACGAATTGGGAACACCAACCGGTATTATTACGCCCACAACTCCGCATTGCTTATCGACACGCTCAACGTGCAACATCGGAACAAGTCGAAGCTAACCCCAGCTGTGGAAGCCATCCCCGAATGGATGGGATTCCTGAAAAACTACAGCATCACCATGGGCATTGCCCGAGGCACGTTAAAGACCGATCCCACTTCACGAAATATGACCTTCGGCAAACACGTCGTTGGCGTGCCCATCTGCTATGAATCCGCTTTCGGAGGCTATGTGAGCGAGTTCACCCGCAAAGGCGCCGACCTGCTCTTTGTAATCACCAACGACGGCTGGTGGGGTGACACGCCCGGATATAAACAACATTTCGAGTTCTCAAAGCTCAGAGCCATCGAGAACCGTCGCTGTGTGGCACGTTCAGCTAACACAGGAAAATCAGGATTCTTCAACCAAAAAGGCGATGTCATCCAATCTACCGAATACTGGAAAGAAGATGTCATCAAAGCCACTTTGAAAGCGAACACCGAGAAGACGTTTTACGCCAAACATGGGGATTATCTCTACAGGATTGCGATGTGGATGACCTTCGGACTGATTTTGTTCACCTTGGTTTTGACCATCGCTGAAGTTTTGAAAAAGAAGACCTCGCGATAACAGTTATTGCGAGGAAGAACGACGAAACAACCCACCCATGAACACTTTCCGATTATCTCTTGGTCCATTCCAAGGAATCACCGACGCCCCGTTCCGAAACGTCTTCAAAAAGCATTTTGGGGGTATCGACAAGTTTTACACGCCTTTTTTCACTGGCATCCAAAAAGATCACGCCAAGAACCTTCAAGTGGAAGAGATTGACCCTCGTTTCAATGATGTAGAGACCCTCACGCCCCAAATATTAAGCACCGATGCCGAGGAGATTTTACGCTTCGCATCACAATGTAAAGAATTGGGATACAAAGAAATAAACTTAAACATGGGCTGTCCATTCCCCAGGGTCGCCAACAAAAAACGCGGATGCGGGCTACTTCCCTATCCCGAAAAAATCGAGGCAATGCTTAGCACCGTCTTTGAGCGTATTGACGTGAAATTCAGCATCAAATGTCGATTGGGGTATTTTGATCCTGACGAGATTGTACCGGTAATTGAGATTTTCAATCAGTTTCCGCTGAGTGAACTGATCATCCATCCACGCATCGGCAAACAGTTATATAAAGGCGAGGCCGACGTGAAACGCTTCGCCGAGCTGATCCCGATGATCAAAGCGCCTCTGGTGTATAACGGCGACATCGTCTCTGTGGATAGCTTCCACCGAATCAGCGAAACGGTGGAGCCTGTCAGCGAATTCATGCTGGGACGAGGAGTGCTGGCGAATCCTTTCCTGGCGGAGGAGATCGGCGAATTAAGCGAATTAGGCGAATTAAGCGAATTAAGCGAATTTAGAAGGGTCGGCGAATTATTATTTGAAAACAGAAAAGAGAGGCTGCATGAATATATCGTTGATTTATATGAAGAGAGACTACGGCATGCTGGTGGAAGCCCTAAGGTGTTGGGTAGGATGAAGGAACTGTGGTCCTATCTGATGTACTCGTTTGACGAGCCACAGAACATCTGGCGCAAGATTAAGAAAATCAATGCGCTAAAAGAATACGAGGAAGCGGTGGAAACAATTTTTTTAGCGAATTAAGCGAATTTTTGGGGGAAGAGAAGTTTTTCAATTTTATAATTCGCTTAATTCGCTTAATTCGCCGACATATAATACGTTATTTGAGCCAATAAATGTAGTTTTCTTTGCGGGGACGAGCCTCTGGATATTCGCCGGCGGTATAGCCAAGGATGCAGTTTCCAATGCCCACGTACTTAGTGTCATCGATGCCGAGACCACGCAAGATGGCTTTGCCTTCTTCAGTCTCGAAAACCTCTTTGGCACGATGAATCCAGCAGGAACCCAATCCTTTGGCATGAGCAGCATTGAGCAGGTTGCCCATCACTAAGGAGCCGTCCTCTTTCCACGTCATGGCAGCCGTGGTATCAGCCAGCACCACCAGCACCACAGGAGCACCATAAAATGGGTCGCTATCCATGCCAAACACGGCAGCATTGAGTTTGCTCATCTTGTCGCGCACCTCCCGATTAGTCACGGCAATAATAATAGGAGCTTGGCGGTTCATGCCAGTAGGGGCGTATGTTCCGGCCTTGCAAATTTCTTCAATCACCTCCATGGGAGGCACCTCATCGGTGTAGCTGCGCACGCTGCGGCGCGTCAGCAAGTCGTTCATCGTAGTGTTCATAGTAGTCTCGTTTTTGTTTTCACAAGCATTTTCATTGGCAGCTTTTTCGCCACAACAGCTTGCCATCATCATAGCGACAGCCACAAGCAGAAATAGAGAGCGTTTTTTCATTGTTATAAATCATTTGAATCAGGGAACAAAGATAATAAGAAGTTGTTTTGATTTGGAAAAAATATTTCAAGCACAGCGAAACACTTGAGGGGGAGTTTCGACTTTAGATAAGGAGCACGTTAGGGAGTTAATCTCAGAGAAAAGAGGCGAGTTTTGAGAGAAAACGAAAGATGAAATAAGGCTTTTTTCTATACTACGTATTATTTAATATGCTGATTATCAATTATCAGTAATCTATAATCTTCAAAACATCTCTACTCGACTCCTACACTTGAAAAATAAAGGTTTTTTTCATATACTTTTGTTGGCATGAAACAAATCTATCATGTCATGAAAATACAAGCCTTATTTTTCCTGATGACTTGCATCATGTTGTCATCCTCTCTTATTGCTCAAAACCAATTATCCGGAACCAAGAAGTCAGAGCCCGACAGCTTAAAAATGAAAACCGACAGCCTTCTGATGACGGTTGACACCCTGTTGCTTGAAGGCGTTTCCGTCACTGCGGAACGTCCACTCTTCTCGGTGGACGGCGAGAAAACCTTGTATCAAGTCTCCGAAGACCCCACCGTACAATCCGGGGTGGCCTCTGATGCCTTACAGAATGCTCCAGGTGTCAGTGTAGATGTGGAAGGCAATATCACCCTGCGGGGCGCCTCGAACGTGGAAATATGGATCAACGACCAGCCTTCCCACCTCACAAAAGAAAACCTGAAGGCCTACATCCAGACCTTGCCCGCCAATGCCATCGACCGCATTGAAGTCATCACCAATCCCTCCGCAAAATGGGCTACCGACGCCGACGGCATCATCAACATCGTGATGAACGGCAAAATCAAGCGGAATGAGTTCCTATGCTTCGGCACTAACATCTCCTCACAGCCTTACGTGATGCCTTGGGCATCATACGTCTGGAAAAACGACCGATGGACCGTGAACGCATACGCCAGCAGCTATTTCTATCATGGCGAAGCGAAATCGGAAAACGACAGGAACCTATTCATCAGAGATGAAAACGGACTGTTCATCCCGACAAGCCAGACCCATAGCATTCGGTATGACAAGTACTTCACATACAGTCCAGGGGGCTCTCTCAACGTCACTTACACGCCCAATGAGAAGAACACCTTCGCGTTGTGGCTAAACTGCTGGGACTCTTTTGGCCCGGTGGAAAGCACTACCGAACGGAAACGGACGGAATTCATGGAACAAGCAGGCACCTATCAATATGTGTTTGTCAACCAGTCCTATACCAATTACTTGTTTTTCAGCTCCGGCTTGTATTACCAGCATAAGTTCAACGAAGAAGGGCATAACCTGACTGTTCGCACCAATGGCAACTGGAACCGCAACGCCGTGCCTTTGGAAGACCGCACCACCTACACCCTGCCTTCGCCCCAAGAAAATGTTTTTCGCATGGACTACCTCATGTCAAACCTACCTATTTCAGCCAATATTGATTATAACCTTCCCTACTCGAAAAACGGAGAATTCAGCGTCGGTCTCAATGGCAGCTGGGAGTCAGGCTTCACGTGGAACGACGTTGACACCTTGATTGGCGACACGTATGTGAAAGACTCGTTCATGAGCTACCACTATCGCACCAAGGACCAGAAACTGGGCGGTTATCTCATGATACGACATCGTTTCGGAGAATTCACGTTGCAGCCGGGCATCAACCTAAATTATTATCGAACCAGCATTGTTTATCCAGATACGCCTAATTATCCGTATATTATTGACTCTCAAACGTATCATTATTTCAACATCACGCCTTCATTGCACCTCTCCTATTGCTCCCCGTCAATGCACAACTTCAAGTTGAGTTATTCCAGAAGGGTCAATCACCCCACGGCAAAACAGCTCAGTCCCTTCAACATCTATGACACCGAGATCTACCTCACAGGCAATCCCTACTTGGAACCCGTTTACACGCAAAATGTGGAAGCAAGCTGGACCAAATATTGGAACGATTTCGGGTCAGTGGGCTTGACGGGCTATTACAAGGACAAGAAAAACGAGATCACCTCCATCAACGAGTCGGGGTTTCATGAGCATTACGGCAGGGTTGTACTCTTCTCGAGGCCTGTCAATGTGGGGAGTTCCTACATGGCGGGAGGTGAATTCAACATGATGTACCGCCCCAATGGGATGTTCAACCTACGTTTCTATGCCAATGTATATGATTCCTATCTTGAGACCAATTATGGGGTATTGGATCAATGGGAAAAGAACGAGATGTGGTCATACAGCTTTCAGCTGAGCGCCTGGGCAAAGCTATGGGATCGTTTAGAGATCCATGCCTCAGGCCATTATTCCTCTCCCGTGCAGCGTTTGTTCAACCAAGTTGGGGCCAACTATTCCATCGATTGCGGCATGCGCACCGATTTCTTCAACCACAAGCTGTCGGTGTTTGTCAATGGCTATGACCTCTTTGGCCTGATGCGATACAGCAATATATACACCAACCCTATTTCAAGCGGCAGCTACTCCAGCCGAAGCAACTCCACCTATCTTTGTGCGGGATTCATTTTGCGGTTCGGAAATGTGGAATTGGAGAACGAGGCACAGACCGCTGGAGAAAAGGGCGGACAGTGATGAGGGGGAACATCGAAAAACACGAAAGGAACGAAAATTTTACATGTTTTTCGTGTTTTTCGTGTTTTTCGATGTTCTAAATAATAAAGCTCGTATCTTTGCGTAAAGAATTTTGAAATGATGTGGGAACTAGTATATAAATCAAGATGTTGGATTGCCTTCGCGCTGATCGCGTTGTTGGCCGCATGCAACGTGAAGTCCGACATGGACAACATGGAGCGATTGGTATTGGAGATTGAAAACAAGTTCGAGCGCGGGGAGGACATCTCACAAGACACCTCTATCTTTCAGGCGAGGCGATATTTCGACCTCTC
>JAEEII010000172.1 GCA_016281295.1 Bacteroidales bacterium | reverse complement strand
GCAAAAAAAACCTGACCTGCGACGCTATACGCTCTGAGTCCACGATTTCCGTCGCAGTTCGGCCCAAAAACACAGACCTGCGACGGAAAGGACTCTGACCTGCGACATGGGAAATAAATTCCGATTTATCGGTGTAAATATAAGACAATCAGCCGAAAAGAAAAAGGGCACGGGCCCTTTTTCAATAGCGTTACGAAAAAGACAAACAAAAAAAACGCTCCGGTCTTCCGAAGCGCTTTTTGGAGCGGAAAACGAGACTCGAACTCGCAACCCCGAAACCTCCCCAAATACCTCGATAACAGTCAATCAAAATGTGACAGGTGACAAATACCACCTTGTTTGTCGCAAAGTTAAGCAAAAAAACAAAAGAACCCTGCACAAAAACAAGGTTCTTTCATGTGAACACCAAATAGACTTAGCCCACAAAGAAAACTATTTTGCCTTCTTCATCCAGTTCGCCCAGAGCTTTTCTGGGTCGAGGTTGTTGAAGGTCTCCGCAATGCTTTTCTCCGGGTTGTTCTTACTGGGGCTTAAGTAGAACTTGTGGAAGTTTGTGAGTTGCCTCATATCCACGCCCGGCTCACTTTTCTTCTTCTTGCAGAAGTACGTGATTTGGTCATTGGGCTCTCTGTACATAAGTTCTTCATCAAGGGGTTCCATTTTCCCATCGACCTTGGATGACGCCGGTACAGTTACCACTTCCTGTTTGGTTGGTGTTGCATCCTGTGCGGGAGCCTCCTTACCAGCCTTGTAACTAAACCTCGGCTTCCCCCACTTGTCAACAACGCTCAGGCCGGTAATAACACCATTGTCCACTGTCATTTCACTGACGGTAAAAGACTGGGTAAACTTGTTGTTGTACATGTCTTTCTCCTCGATGGGGAAGGTAATGTTCGGTGCAGTGTAGAGCTCGCTTCCCACGCCCCATGAAAAAGCGGCTCTTTTGAATGCGTCTGACGCAAGTCCTTTCTCAGCTTCGATATTGGATTCAGAACCCGTGTCTGCTTTCCAAATCCACTCATCGGTCTCCGGATTTCTAATGCCAATCTTGCAGAACAGGCAACCTCTTTCCTCGAAGTAGTCCGATTGCCAGTTCATCGAACCGACAACTTCGTCGAGGATGCGTCTGTCTGAACGAGCGTCCTTGTACAGTAGCAGCTTTACTTTACCGTTACTGGTGTCAACAGGACGGAGTACCACTTCAGTTGCTCGCAAGGAGCGGAAGTGTAGCTGATGGGAGGGATATATCATTTCACCCCCAGAAGGAACGAATCCTTCCGTTGTAGTCGTGTTATACATGAGATTTCATAGCATCATTAAGAATCTTGTGGGCAGTTCTTAAGGTGTATTTGTTGTTATCTTTATACCGTTCAAGGGTATAAGTGAATTCTTGGTCGTTCTCATCCTTGTTGTATTTGGTTGAGGTTGACGAGATGGCGTGAAACCGTTCTCGTCCATCTTCGCCTAAGGTGGAAAGTGACATGGCTAACCGATGCCAGTTGGGATAATCATCTGCTACTACAATCCCTTTCTGCTTTACCTCAACAATTTTCTGGTCTAAGTCAGCTAATGATGCGGTAACGTCATATTCCGTATCTCGAGAACTGCGGGGCACGTAGGATGTGGTTGTTGTAAAAGTCTTCTCCTCCTTTGCTACTGTCGGTTCCGAATATTCCTTGTAAAACGGCGTCGCATTGGGGTTGTAATAAGGGCTTTCATCGTATGTGGCAAACCGAAGCCGAGACACGTCTTTGCACTGTTTGTCCAGAACAATACCATACACCTCCTTGAACTCCTTCTCGATAGCAAGGTAGTGTTCCAGATGATGTGTTGGGTGTTCAAGGGGCACAATAGCAAAGTACCCGTCACCAGTGATGGACTTACTGGCGTAAGCCACGTAGGGAAGACTTGCAAGGAGCGACGGAACCTTATCCATTACGCCGCCGGGGTTATCCTTCAGGTCTATGTCGATGCAGAGCAATCCGGAATGCTTGGTAAGGTTCTTGCCAGACCGCTCGCTGAAGAGTCCAGATGGTGTGACGCAAGGTAGGCTCACCTTATTGTTCACCTTAATGTCGTGCCGTTCCTCAGGGGTTCGTCCACTACGGATAAGCGCTGCGACATCCTTGTATTTGTCGGTCACCAGGAAATCCTTTAAGGATACAACATCTTTACTTTCGGTGTCGGCTACCCCCGAGTATAAGGAAACCATTACATCCAAAGGGGACTTCACTGGGTCAGTGGCGGGAAAGACAAAAGGCTTGGGAGTTGTGTCCTCATAATTGAAGTTGTCATCAAAAGGTAAAGAGGTAACATAGTAATTGCCTGATGCAGCATCATATTCCAACTCACACTTGCCCGGAGTTCCGTAGTTGGAGAACTTAACCTTGTCAACCTTAATGGTTGTGAGCGACTCATCGATACGGGTTCGATGAACAACCTGAACGAAATCAGCCTTGTTGTAAAAGTTAGCTGATGCAGCAATGTCATAGGCATTTGGGATTCGGAAGCCATTCCCGTTAACGTCCATTTTTCGAGGATGGGCAACAAGAATGACAAGAATGTTGTGCTTGACGGCAAAACGGCAGAGTTCGTCCAGAATCCTGGAGATATACTGGGTTTCGATGTCCGTTGCTGAAGCTTCTACGTCTATACGGTTGTAAGGGTCAATCACAAGAATACTGATACTGTTTTCCGTAACTGTCGTTTCAGCTGCTGCCATTATCTCTGATAGTCTGGTAATGTCATAGCAGTTGAAAAAAAAGAAGTTGTTTAGAACATAGGTAAGGGCTTTCTCTCGCTCCTCGTCCGTCAGCTCCTCTAATGGCTTGCATGTGAACTTCCGAATGATTTTTTCAAGGTGAAGCTCAGGAGGAAAGTTTTCGGGACTGAAATATGCAGTCTTCAAACCATATTTCTTGTTAAACGTAGTTGTAAGGAAATCTACGTATTCTGACTTCCCGTGTCCCGGAATACCGGTCACGACAAGTAGCCGGCCTAAATCTAATCGGCAGATACTGTCGAGTTCATGGAGCCCAGTAAGGTAGCCCTTAGGGAGTCCACCATGTTGAAGAAGGTTCTTAATGCGTTCCCGTAGGAATCCCTGAGGGAGAACCGAGGGTAGCCCCGTGAAATAATCCATTTTTTTCATAATGGTAAAAATTTTAAAATGGTTATTCGTTGTTGCTCTGTCTTTCTGTTAACTCTTTGATAACACCCGAATGGATTGCATATCCTTCCCCCCGAAGTATATCTGCACGAATCAGACGGTTTATCATATTGTGTTCCTTGTTTAATGTTCCGACAAGCTGTGTTATTCTGGGGTTTTGGGGCTCATAGTGTGTTCCGTCCCGGCCAGTTTTACCCCTTTTGATGATTCCAAAATGCTCAAGGGTGGTGAGAGCTTTCCTGACTGTCTTTCTGTCCCTTCCGGTGAAAGCAGTGAACATCGAGACACTAATAAACGGTTTCTTTAAGTCTGTTTCCTTTAAGTCTGAAAAGTGAATGATGGTGTTCAGAACCATTAGCTCCGAAGGCGATAATAGCACCTGGAGTACAATGGGCATTTCCACGAAGTGCCCACCGGTCAAGTATGATTTCCGTACACCTGCCATATTTTAGCTAATCTTCCTTGCTGAGCATATCCTCCGGCAACGTGCCGTTCATGTCATCGAACACACCGAGGAAGTAACCAAGTCCCATATTAACAAGGGACTGGAACTCATGGTAGGTGGCGATAGATTGTGTAAACGTGAGGGCGCCACAGGTGATGTCCACCGTGTAGGGTGTATTCATGATTCCGCTTTGAGTAACGGAAATGGTGATGCCATCGGCTACGTGTGTGTAGTTTAGGATGTCTGCGTCCATAAGCATCTTCTCGTAAACCACATCTTCCTGTGGTACAACTCGCCGGGCTCCTTGAGCTTGAGTTCTGGGTCTTATCGTTTTCATTCTAGTCGGTTTTCCAACGTTGTTTTTTTTGCAAAGGTCCGGAAATGCAGGGTATTTAACGATGATAGTTGATGACACTTCTTTTGTTCCCGTTCTAATGGCTTTTAGAGGAATTGATTATCTTTGTGTTTGTTTGAATGACCCAGAACTATGACTCACACAGATTTGACCCTAGGACATGTTTCAAGTGCGGATGACATCCTTCGTGCTTTAATCGAAGCTGCGAAAAATGGGGAATCAGAGATTCGTATTCGGGTCGGTCGAGACAGTTTCCGTATTTTTGAGGTTCCTGATAAGAATGAACTCGCTATCCTAAGTGATATTGTTGCCGAATATGAACAGTTAAATGAGGCAGGGAACAAGTTAACCCTCGATGGTGACCAATACAAAGCCATGGAGTTCGCAAAGCAACTCGTGGAGATTTCCCAATGGGCAAAGGTTACTGATACTCCTCGTCGCAAGAAGAATAAAACAGATGTTTATAATGAATTGCTTTTACCGTCCCTCCAAGACTGGAATACCATCGAGAACGAACTTCTTTTGCCAGTAGTTCGGGTTTGGAAGGATATTCGGAAAGACAGTTCAAATATAAAATCCACCGTCTTCTCCCTGCCAAGGTATGACAAAAATATAATGAGGCAGGTATTTCGTAATTCTGTGAGGGGGCATCTGATAGATGCTTCTACTCCAGAAGAAGTGTTTCTTTATTTGTTTGGTGTAGAAGAAACGTGTCCTAAGTCCACACAAAAAATCATGTGGCTCGGCATGATTCCAGACTTGGTAACTTTCATCGATTTCCTCGTGAGTGATTATTACTGGGCAAGTAAAACAGCGAACAACTTTCTGGTGTATAGCCAAAAGGATAATACATTTCACCCCGTCACATCAAGAACACTATCCACCTCATTTAATCGTGAAGGTGGACGAAATTATAAAGATGGGAAGAATCGCCCGGACATTATCGGTAATTGCATCTTCGCTACAGAAGGGAACAACTAGTTAACCAATCAGGGGAATAATCCACTCCCAGAGGGGGTGTTTTTCCCCCCATATAATAACCAGAAATAACGCAGGAAGGTCGAAACCTTCCTTGCGTTTTTTTTTCTAAGAGGGGTGAGAGAGCCCCTCCTCCTCTCAGAAACAGAAAGAAGCCCGACACCTTCAGTTGGGCTTCGGGTTTTTGAAATGCCTGATGGGGAAGCGCATGGCATGAGAAAATGCCGAGCGATTCAGTGAAGGAATGGTCGTTAGATTTTTTCGTTATCTTTGTGACACAACACTAACACAATACCATAAACCAAATAGAGACATGGATTATTCGGAACGGAACCAGCTGGTTTCACCCGCTGACGAAGAGACGTTCCCCTCGGGAAAGACTCTTTGGAAGACCGGGATTATCATCGCCCATCGTTTCAAGAACAAAAAGTTCTTGAAGGCTCTATATCAAGACGAGCGAACCGCCGAGATGATGTTTCGTTTTTTCTCGGGCGATACTTGGGCACAGATTGGGGATGCTTATGACGTTACCGGCGAGCGAGCCCGCCAAATATGTGAGAAATGTCTGTACATATTGCTGAACCAACTCTCGTATTTCACGAAAGACGTAGTGGAAATTAGGGGGAATAAGGAAGACCTTGTGGCGTCGAAGATAGACTCAGTGAAGAATAACTACACCGAGCGAGAATCTGGTATCGAGGGAATTAACGGTATGCGTTTTTCGAAAAGGGCAAGAACCGTCTTCCGGAAACATGGCATCAACAGTGTTGAGCAGCTCCAACGTTTTAGCAAGGCAGACCTTATGAGGCTTCCCGGTTTAGGGCGGAAGACCTTGGTAGAGATTATCCGGGTTCTTGAGTATGCGGAAGCGCAGGAATCGCCTCAGAAAGAGCATCGTCTTCGTCCATGGACAGAGGAAGACATTGAACAGGTGGTGGAATTAAAGCATTCGGGAAAGTCTTTTCAGGAAATAGCGGCACAAGTGGACCGGTTTACTATTGATGTCCAAGACCAGTATTATATTCGAATGCGAACCCTTCGTGATGAAAGGGCATCCTCCGACCCAACAAGCCAGGACAGTACAGATGAAACAGAAGCCGAATCAAGAAGACATCCCGCTCTTTGGTCAGAGGAAGAATCGACACAGTTGGTCTCGATGCGCTCTCGGGGAATGCATGTTCGTGATATTGCGGGACAGTTACAGCGGAACCAGCGAGAGGTGAGCTCAAAATTGGAAGAGTTGGGGCTTAAAGTCCGCTACCGGAACATTGCGGATTTGGCGGACGAGGGAAAGGACGAACTTGTTAATCGATTCCATCAAGGGGAAACCTTGGCTGACTTGGCAGAAGAACAACATCTTAAACAAGTAGATTTGGCGCAGCTGCTGGCGGAGAAGGGAGAGCTTCCCGAACGTTATTCACGCACGGGACAACCATGGGATTTGGAGGAAACAGATACTCTTCGTGGCTATATCGAACGAGACTACTCGATAAGTGAAATAAGCTATCGCCTTGGTCGTGACCATCGAGAAGTGACATTTCAGATTTACGAACTCATCAAATCAAAGTAGGATAAGCTGGATTTAGGCTGTCGGATTGTACGACTACTTACTTTGTTGTATCTTTGCCCTTGTGAAATGAGGCTACTGCCTACTGCATCGAAGGAAAAGACCGGACACTGACGGCTACTTCATGAAAGAGGTAGCCGTCTTCGTGTTTCACGATAGTTCTCACAGAGATATGTGACTTCTGTGCTATCTATTACGTTTTTTCTGCACCAGCCTATAAATCAACACTTTGACTATGCCTGGAAAACCTGGGATGTATGACTTATACCGGATTTCTACATAAGTCATACATTTTCACTGCGTTGCAATCGCCGTTTTTTGCTAACTTTGTATGATTAGCACTGAAACATATAGATATGGCATTTGAGCAAGTCTTTAAGAACATAGATAACGCACTCCGTACCGATGAAGGTTGCAGCAGCGAACTGGATTATGTCGAGCAGTCATCCTGGATACTATTCCTGAAATACCTGGACGACCTTGACAAAGACAATGAGATGGCAGCACTCCTTGGCAGTGGGGTCTATTCTCCAATACTGGACGAAGAATACCGGTGGGGAACCTGGGCTATGCCGAAAACCGCTTCTGGCGAATTAGACATCCATAACGTCCTGGTTGGTGATGACCTCATAGAGTTCGTGAATGGCAAACTCTTCCCGTACTTGAAAAACCTGGGGCAAGGAGAGACGGATAACACTTCTATCAAGGTCAAGATTGGACTTATCTTCGCAGAACTCCGCAATAAGTTGGTCAGTGGCTATTGCATGAGGGACATCTTGGAGCAGATTGACGGCCTGAAGTTCCAGACCAGCGAGCAGAAGCACGAAATGACCTACCTGTACGAAAGCCGGTTGAACAAGATGGGTAATGCCGGTCGTAATGGTGGTGAGTATTACACGCCCCGTCCGCTCATCCGGTCCATCGTCAAGGTTGTCAATCCGCAAATCGGCCAGTCCGTGTATGATGGCGCTTGTGGTTCCGCTGGGTTCCTATGCGAAGCGTACAACTATATGCACGAGAAGGTCCATACGACCGCCGATGAGGAGAAGCTGCAAAAGACCACCTTCTACGGCAAGGAAAAAAAGGCGCTCCCGTACCTTATCGCAATGATGAATATGATTTTGCACGGGGTCCAGTCGCCGAATATCATCAAGACCAATACCCTTGGAGAGAACCTTGCAGATGTCCAGACTAAGGACCAGTTTGACAACATCCTGGCTAATCCTCCGTTTGGTGGCAGTGAGCGTAAGGAGGTCCAGCAGAACTTCCCTATCAAGACCAGCGAGACCGCATACCTCTTCCTGGAACACTTCATCAAGTACTTGAAGGCTGGTGGCTCCGCCGGTATCGTCATCAAGAACACCTTCCTGTCCAATACCGACAACGCCTCTGTTGAACTGCGGAAGAAACTCCTGGAAGAATGCAACCTCCATACGGTTCTGGACCTTCCTTCCGGTGTATTCCAGGCCGGTGTCAAGACCATCGTTCTCTTCTTCAAGAAGGGTGAGCCCACGCAAAAGGTCTGGTTCTACCAGCTGAACCTGGACCGCACCCTGGGAAAGACCGACCCCCTCAATGAGAATGACCTTGCTGATTTCGTGGAGAAGCAGAAGACCAAGGCGGATAGCGAGAACTCCTGGTCCGTGAAGGTTGCTGACCTGGATGACAACTACGACCTCTCCGTGAAGAACCCGAACAAGGTGGAAGTCGTGGATGAGAGAACGCCCCAGCAGATTGCAGCCGAGATTGAAGCCCTGGCAGCAGATAGCCAGAGGTTGTTGAACGAGATTATGGAGATGCTATGAGAGCAGGGTATTCAGTTAAACGGGTAAAGGACATCTGCGACAAAGGTTCTTCCAATGTGGCACAAAAGGACCTGGAAGGACACGATGGCAAGTATCCAATCTATGGTGCAAGTGGCTTCATCAAGAATGTAGATTTTTTCCACCAAGACCGAGAATATGTTGGGATTGTCAAGGACGGCTCTGGAATAGGAAGAGTTGCCTTCTATCCTCCCAAGTCATCCTTAATAGGCACGCTCCAATACATCTTCCCCAAGGCAGAATACGATATTCGGTATGTCGGGTACTGCCTTCAAAGTCTTGACCTTGCATCATATCGCCTGGGAGCAGCAATTCCCCATATATATTTCCGTGATTATGGAGAACGGGAAGTTCTTGTGGCAGACAGTGTCAAGGAGCAGCAGCGTATCGTTGATATTCTTGACCAGGAGTTCGCCAAGATTGATGCCCTGAAAGCCAATGCCGAGAAATCGCTTCAAGCAGCAAAGGACATTTTCCAAGCGACACTGAAAAAGGAACTGAAACCGAAGGAAGGGTGGGAAGATTTGGCAATCCCGGAGGTCTCGGAGAACCTGGATAGCAAGCGTGTCCCTATTACAAAATCAGTGCGAGAGAATGGGCAATATCCTTACTTTGGAGCATCTGGTATAGTGGATTATGTTGCCGACTACATCTTTGATGAGCCACTACTTTTGGTTTCGGAGGACGGAGCTAATCTTCTTGCCCGGAGTACACCGATTGCCTTCTCAATTGAAGGTAAGGTATGGGTGAATAACCACGCTCATGTCCTACGATTTGATGACTACAAGAAACAAAAGTTCGTTGAATACTGGTTTGCAGGGAATGACATTTCATCTTTAATCACAGGAACCGCTCAACCAAAGTTCAACCAAAAGGCACTGAACTCTATCAAGATAGCTTTCCCAGCGAAGGGACAGGAGATGGAAGATATTCTTGACCGGCTTGGTGAAATGGAAGAGAAGAGTAATACCCTCCAAGAGAACTACCAGAAGACCCTTGTGCTCTGTGATGACTTGAAGCAATCCCTTCTTCGCAAAGCATTTAATGGTGAAATCTAATATCGGGTATGATTAGAATCGGTAAAAAACCTGGCAATTGGATTGCATATGTGTTCTTAGTGTTTCTAACGCTATGTATTGTCGCTTTTGGGCTCGGTGTGATTGCAATAGGAATACTTCTCCCGATAGGTGCTCTCGAGGAGACGATGTCAATAGCATTTGATGGCTTTACTGATTTCCAGCAATGGTGCGTTGTCGGAGGATGGTTATTATGGTTTGTAGCGACTATTATTTTAGTGATAGGTGTTGGTAAATGGTTTGGTTGTACGGACATATCAGTAAGTATATTTGCCGGGGCGGCTTCTATATTTCTAGGGTTCATTCTCAATATATTGCTTTTGGAAGAGCGTCCTGTATTTTGCGGAGCATATAGTCTGTTGTATTTAGTGGTCATCATTTTCATATATTATCTTAATGAACGAGAGCCAGACTAGACTAACCAAGATTGACCCCAAGCTGAAAGCAAACGGCTGGGGGATAACGGCTGATAGCTATATCCTCACGGAAGTCCCTATTACCCGTGGAAGGATAAGCCAGACCATCAAGCCCAGGCCGATGAAGGCTGACTACATCCTGCAATACAAGGGTGTCAAGTTGGCTGTCGTGGAAGCGAAGAGCGATGAGAAGCCAGTGGGTGAAGGCGTGATGCAAGCAAAGGAATACGCCGAGAAGCTGAAAATCCGCTTCACCTACGCAACCAATGGAAATGCCATCTACCAGATTGATATGGAGACCGGCGAGGAAGGCGAAGTGAATGACTACCTTTCCCCGGAAGAGCTCTGGAGGCGGACCTTCGGGGATGTGGATGAATGGAGGGACGAGTTCTACGCCCAGCCACTTTACAATGACGGGCAAAAGGTCCCCAGATATTACCAGGAGATTGCCATCAACAAGGTCTTGGATGCCGTAGCCGCTGGGAAGAACCGCATCCTGCTTACAATGGCAACGGGAACCGGCAAGACCTTTGTC
>JAEEII010000171.1 GCA_016281295.1 Bacteroidales bacterium | reverse complement strand
TTGACGGACTATAACAACTCCGATCCTATTGAAAACGACACCGTGCAAGCCGATGACAGATTCATCGTCCTGGTTTATGCCGACGATGCATGGCACATCCTGCGCGAGTGGAACAACAGCGGTTCCGAATACGTCTATAACACCATTTCTGCTACAGGCGAAAATGTCACCATCGATCTTTCGGCCTATTATGGCAAGAAGGTGCAGATTGCCTTCTACGGTGAATCGACATTATCTAGTGACGAGAACGCTGGCGACAACGACCTGCACATCGACAATATCGTTTGCGGCACCCCAGTTGAAGCTGGCGAATGGGAGACCGTTGAAGCCACTGAATCGTCCGTCGTCCTCACTGGCCTCACACCTGAAACCCCATACGAAGTGAAGGTACAGGGCTTCTGCGAGGACATCGAGACCGAATGGACTGAAATCGCCTCCTTCACTACGCTTGAGGCGTCTCCGACTTATACCTTGACCATCAACGGCTACCTGGATGACACTAACGAAGGTGGCTATTACCTCATCGCTTCGCCTGTCACCGTGGAACTTACCAACCATGAAATGACCACTGGCGACTTCGACCTCTATTCCTTCGACCAAGCTGAAGATGATGAATGGCGCAATTACAAAACAGGCGCTTTCTCCAACCTCGAACCCGGCAAGGGCTACCTCTATGCTCATAAGATTGGCGGTGATTTCACCCTCAGCGGAACGCTTTACGACGGCGATGGCACTATCGACCTGGTTTATGACAACGACGCTGTCGATTTCAAAGGCTGGAACCTCGTTGGTAACCCTTGGACCGTGAAAGCTTACCCCAATCACGCTTTCTACACCATGAACGGAGATGGTTCTGGCATCGATGTTACCGTTTATGAAGCAGGTACTGCCGTCGAGCCAATGACCGGTATCTTTGTAGTGACCGAGGGTGAAGGCAATACCGTGACCTTTGAAAAAGAGAACACCGGCAACAAGAGCGCCAACCTTGCCCTCAACATCTCCAACAGCAACAAGCTCGTTGACCGTGCCATCGTCCGTTTCGGCGAAGGCCGTCAACTGCCCAAGTTCCAACTCAACCCGAACCACACCAAGGTCTATATCCCACAGGACAACAAGGACTACGCCCTCGTCAACGCAGAAGCTACGGGCGAAATCCCCGTCAGTTTCAAGGCTGAAACCAACGGCACCTACACCCTGAACGTCTCTGAATCTCTAAATTCTAAATTCTTAATTATAAAGTATCTCCACCTCATCGACCACCTCACTGGCGCCGACATCGACCTGCTCGAAACACCGGCCTACACCTTTGAGGCTAAGACTACCGACTATGCTTCGCGTTTCCGCTTGGTGTTCGCCACGGACAACAACACTGACGATGACACCTTCGCTTACATCAGCAACGGCGAAATCATCGTCAACGGCACAGGTACCCTACAGGTGATTGACGCTACGGGACGCATCATCATGACCCGTCTTGTAGAGACGTCATATTATGGCGTCTCTACCACCAACATGACCCCTGGCATTTACGTGTTGCAGCTCATTCAGGGCAACGACATCAAGACCCAGAAGATTGTTGTGAAATAAATTACATTTTTGTTTTAAAGCATAAACACCTTAAAGAGGGCGGCTAAATAGTCGCTCTCTTTTTTTAAGGCTTGACAAAAGCACAATAAATAAGTATCTTTGCAAGTTATAAATGAAATAGTTAAACACTATGAAAAGGATCTTTTTGTGCTTGCCATTCTTGTTTCTGGCCCTTTTTGCTCATGCCACGGGTCAATCTGGCGATGTGATCTTTATAGACGGTGCTCGCTGGGAATTATTAGGTAAGCCTATCGATTTAGACACTGCGCTCTATCACGACCTGAAAGCCGTGTTGCCAGAAGATCGGTCCATTGTAACTTCGAATTGGGACGGCTACACCGCCTATTGGAGCATTCAGCAGGATATGCTTTACTTGGATAGCGTCAGATGTGAATACTACGATGCCAAGATCCGAGATATGAAAGGCAAGTCCATCCCTTCCAAGACCCTCCTTGGTGTATTCAAAAACTATGTGGTTGGAGATCGCATCGTAGCCAGTTGGCTTACGAGAGAGATTCGTGTGGCCACAGGAAAGGTGGTTTATTACTGGCACGACGCGTTTGAGCGAAACTACGAGGAAGAAATGATGCTCAGCATCGACAAAGGAAAGTTAGCCGGACGGAAGGAATATCACAATTTCATCGCAGAAGGTTTTTCGTTCGACAAGTTCAATCCCAATAGCAGTGATGAAATGCGCGAGATGTTTCCTCTGCATATAGAGCGTTATCCTGAGTTGGCCGATATGGAGCGCATTGTGTTTAGGGTCAAACAGGCTCGTGTTGATGCGAAGGGCAATCTGGTGGATTGCGAAGTTCAAGTGATCAGACCCAATGACAACCCGCTTCTTGCTGCTGAAATAGCCGAATCGTTGAAGGCTTATCATCCTTGGAGAGTGTTGTTCATTAACGGAGAATACAGCACAAAAGGAATCGAAGGATGGACTTTTTCATATCCGTTAGGCAATAAATAAACCACCTAGAAAACTAGTTAAATGAACAAGCAAATCATCATATACGGCAGCCAGTACGGTTCGACCAAGCGGTATGCCGAACAGCTGTCAAAGAGTACGGGGGTTGAAGCCATCAATTACAAAGAAGTAAAGGAGGTTGGTGAATACCAAAGGATTGTCTATCTCGGGGGACTTTTTGCTGGGGGTGTCATGGGACTGAAGAAAATAGTCAGTAAAATGACTTCCAAGCAGGAGCTTGTTTTGGTCACGGTGGGCATGACGGATCCTAATGAAGCGACCTATTTCGAAGGCATCAGGAAAGCACTCAAGGCTCAGCTTCCCGCGCCTTTCTATGACGAAAAAAAGATCTTTCATTTAAGAGGAGCCATCGACTACAGTCAGCTTGGATTCAAGCATCGTTTTATGATGAAGATGTTTCATTCCATGATGTTAAAGAAGCCTGAATCGGAGCTCACCGCTGACGCGAAGGCCATGTTGGAGACCTATGGCAAGCAGGTGGATTTTGTGGATTTTGACGGGCTCAAACCTATTGTTGAGATTATTGAGAAAACGAAATAGGGAAAAAATGGAAAGCAATACGGACTACTTAAATACAATTGAAAAGCTTCAGTTGGAGCCGCATCCTGAAGGTGGCTACTACCGTCAGCTGTATGGCAACGATGCCATGGGCAAAAAGGACATCTCCACGATTTATTACATGCTCACCGGTAGCGACATTTCAGCTTTCCATCGTCTGCACGGCGTGACGGAAATTTGGTACTATCATGCCGGTGAGCCGCTTCTCCTCTATGTTATCGACATGGATGGGCATTTGACCGTTCACGAGCTGTCGCCCAAGGGTGAAATGCAGGTGGTCATCCATCCAGAGGAATGGTTCGCCGCCGAAATCCCTTCGAAAAAAGGATTCTGTTTGGTGGGCTGTGCCGTGGCTCCGGCCTTCAGTTTCGAGAACTTCGAGCTTGGGCACAAAGATGTTCTTTTGCAACAGTTTCCGCAATATACTGAAATCATAGGGAGACTCTCATGATGACCATCGACACCACTAATATGTGCTCGCACTTGCAGAAGAAGCTGTTTGAAGAGGGTGGGGAATACCATCATCTTTGGCTGGCTATGCAAGATGACCCAGAGCTGACTGCCGTGGTCCGCTTGCGGCAGCTTCACATCTATCGCAATGGCAAGAAAGTGTTGGTATTGGCTGGGAAGTCAGGGCCGAAGATCATTAGAGAAGATCCGATTTGTGAGATGGTATCGAATTATGATTAGGGAGGTTTAACACAAAAGACGGTCTATCAAAGTTGATTTAACGATTTCGTATCCTTGGATTGGGTCGAAGGAATCGCCTAAACGGTAACGATGAATATGCAAAAGCACACAAAATATGTCTTGTTTTGCTTTCTAATTGCATTTTTTCGTGGTTTTTGATTGAAATCTTACTTTTTTCTCTTGATTCTCCAAGATTTTGTATTTTTGCCCTCAAGTATCGCTTAAACAGCGGTGCGTTTTTATTGGAAATAACATAGCGTTAGTGCTATATTCGGAATGTCCCTGAACCTAGGAAATTCAACAGACATTTACGAAACGAATAAGTACCAGCGTCTGCGCTATAGCGTGGACTGGACTTATCTTCGTAAATGGGCTTCCTAGGGCCTTGGGATATTGATAAGTGCCTATCCGCGCTTTTTCATGTCCTGAGGTTCTTTGTTTGAGCCCATCCCCTCCGAACAGATAGTCATTGCGCTGCAAAAACTATAGCGTTTATGGTAGAAATACCTGTCTCTTCCCATTTCTTTACCAACCGAGATGGGAACACTTTGATGAAAGAGTTTGAGGGCATTCTTGAAAACAACCCTCAAGTGAAAAACCTTGATGCCGTGGTTGGCTTCTTGCGAGCCTCGGGCTACTTTACCCTTCGTCCTTTCTTGGATAACATCAATAAAGTAAGAATCCTAATCGGCATTGATGTAGACAAATATATTGCCCATGCCCATCAAAGAGGCGAGCTGTTTTTTGGTGCCGAAGAAGAGGTGAAGGAAGAGTGTCTAAGGTTGCTGAAGCAAGATATTGAACATTAGAATTATACCAAACAAGTAGAGGATGGTATGCTTCAGATGGTGCAAGATATGTTGGATGGGAAACTTGAACTCCGCGCCCATCCCTCAAAGAAGATTCATGCCAAATTCTAT
>JAEEII010000170.1 GCA_016281295.1 Bacteroidales bacterium | reverse complement strand
TCTTCCATGGTGTCGGGAGCCAGGGTCTCGAACTCTATGTTTTGAATCTTGCGTTTGCGTTTGTCGCGTTTTTGGTATTTGGAGGTGTTGCGGGCGATGGCGTACATGTTGTACATCCACCAATAGGCAGGCATCAGTTCCAGTTCGTTGGTAGCCGTGTTGTTGTTGACGAGGCAGAACGGCAGCATGATGTTGAGTTCGTTGGGGTAGTCGGCTTTGGAGAGCAGGGTGAAAGAGGCGAACTTGGAGGAGTGCTTGACGCTGGAGCATAGTCCCGGCCAGAATCCTCTCGAAGCCACAATCTCGCCATCGGTGGCGCGGCTGTTATGGTTGGAGCCTATGGTGGCGCCGGCAGCCATGTTGCTTTGTCCCATCACACAAGCTGAGATGAGGAACGAGTTGTTGTGGTGTTGTTCATGAGAGGGGAAGATGAGGTTGTTGAGCACCTCGCAGCACGAGATGGTGGAGTTGTCGCCTAACACGGAATGGATAAGGCGTGCGCCGTATTTCAAGTTGCAGTTATCGCCCAACACGAACCTGGTGGCAACCACGGAATAGAAGATACGGCAGCCATAGCCCGTGATGCCGTTCACCAAGATGACGCCTTCACCAATCTGTGAGGGTTCTTCTTCTGATGAGTTGATGGTGACATTCTTCAGTTTGCTGGCACCTTTGATGTAACAGTGGGGACCCACCTTGGCATCTTTGAGGATCCAGCAGTTCTTGATGACACACGACTCGCCGATGGTGCCATAATAACCGCGTTGGTTGTCGAAGCTGTTTTGGGTGATTTCTTTGAGACGTTCCTGCAAGCGGGTGTCGTCGGTGTATTTCGCCCAAAGATAAGCATCGGCGGTGGTCATCCCGTCGAAAGGCATGATCTTGCGGTTTCCAATCTCGTTCATCACCTCTAGCCACACTCTCACATCCTCAGGCTCTCCTTCTTTGATGATGCCGTTGCCGAACTTGGAGTGGTCGGTGGTCGATAACTCGTGGATGTTGAACAGGATGCACTGGTCACCGATGATATAATTGGCCATGTAGTGCACATCGTGGATGGCTACGTCGTTGCCGATGTCGCAAGAGATGATGCTGCTGTTGGAGATGCCGATGGGGACACGCAAGTCGTGGTATTGAAGCACTTTGCGGCTGATGCGTCCGATGCGGACCATGCCGAAGAAGTGGTTGTTGTGTACCATGCTGGTATCGAACTCGTCGGTCACCCAGATGTCGTCCCAGTTAGTGGCTGAGTTGCTGTTCTTCACGAGACGTTCAATCTCGTCGGAATGCAGATGACGCCATCCTTTTTCAGGTTTTTTAGTCTGTTGGTTACGATAGTAGTACTCGTCGTGGCCGTCGTGCAGGAATTTCTCATCAATGAAATTCTTGTAGATCCGGTCATAGTCAATAATAGTTACTTGATCCATATTTTAATTTCTAACTTCTTACTTTTCATATCCTTCCGGGTTTTGCTTCTGCCAGTTCCATGAGTCGCGGCACATCTCTTCAAGACCATATTGTGCTTTCCATCCGAGTTCTTTTTCTGCTTTGGCGGGGTTGGAATAGCAGGTGGCGATGTCGCCTGCCCGTCGGGGTTTGATGCTATAGGGGATGTGGATGTGGTTTACGGCTTCGAAGGTCTTTACCAGTTGCAACACGGAATAGCCTTGGCCGGTACCGAGGTTATAAATGAAGACACCTTGCTTATCTTTCAAAGGGGGAAGAAAAGCTTTCAAGGCGGCCACATGGCCACGGGCAAGGTCAACGACATGGATATAATCGCGGACTCCTGTTCCATCGGGAGTGTCATAGTCGTTGCCAAAGACTCCCAGCTCAGGACGTCTGCCCACTGCCACTTGGGTGACGTATGGCATCAGGTTATTCGGGATGCCATTGGGGTTTTCGCCGATTCTGCCGCTTTGATGTGCCCCGATGGGGTTGAAATAACGCAGCAGCACCACCCTCCACTCTGGGTCAGCTTTCTGAATATCCATCAAAATCTCCTCAAGCATGCTCTTGGTTTGTCCATAAGGATTGGTGCAATGGCCTTTCGGACAGTCTTCCGTGATGGGGATGATGGCGGGATTGCCATAGACGGTGGCCGAAGAGGAGAAGATGATGTTTTTGCAGCCGTGTTTGCGCATCACATCAAGCAACACCAATGTTCCCCCGATGTTGTTCTCATAGTATTCCCAAGGCTTTTCTACGGACTCTCCCACCGCTTTCAGTCCGGCGAAGTGGATGCAGGCATCAAAATGATGGTTCTTCATCACTTGTTCCAGCCCTTGCCGGTCACGGATATCCACTTGGTAAAATGGAATGGAAGTGCCAACCAGCTCTTCCACCCTTTCAAGGGAGACACGGCTTGAGTTGCTGAGGTTATCTACCACCACTGTGTGGTGACCAGCGAGATTCAACTCTACAAGAGTGTGTGATCCTATATACCCCGTTCCCCCGGTTACTAAAATATTCATAGTGTTTGTTTTATCAAAAATACACAGCTCCGCCCCGTAAGTCACAAAAAAGCTTACGTGAAGAAACCAATTAAAACTTACAAAAATACAAAAATCTGTATATTTATCACTTTTTTGTCT
The DNA here is from genome assembly GCA_016281295.1 of Bacteroidales bacterium. The sequence continues at coordinate 14,579 of JAEEII010000170.1, read as the reverse complement.
TTTTTTTAATACATATTCATCAAATCAGGCCAATAAATCTTACTTTTGCCCCACAGAAATGAAACATCAGCCATGATATTATGTCTTGAAACAGCCACGTCCACCTGTTCGGTAGCCCTTAACGACGGCAGCCGTACCTTGGCGTTGCGTGAGTGCAAGGGTCAGAATGCCCATTCGGAAAAAATCACCATTTTTATTAAGGAAGTCCTTGAAGAGACCAAGCTCCGTTATGACCAGTTGGATGCCGTGGCAGTGAGTAAGGGACCAGGTTCTTATACTGGTCTTCGCATCGGAGTCAGTACTGCCAAAGGCATCTGCTATGCCGCTGACTTGCCGTTACTTGCGGTTGACACGCTTCATGCCTTGGCTTATCAAATGCATGAACGTCTGGGCGCGGACTTACAGCCTGACGACCTTTTTGTTCCCATGATCGATGCCCGTCGTATGGAGGTTTATTGCTCTGTGTTTGACGCCACGCTGCATCGGGTTTCCGACACCAAGGCGTTGGTGGTGGACGAGAATGCCTTTGCCGATTTGGAAGGACATCGTCTGTGGTTGTTTGGAGATGGGGCTCCCAAGTTGGCTCCATTGTTTGTCAACCATCCCGCCATCCATATCGTTGATGACGTGTTGCCTTCTGCCGCGTTTATGGCATCGCTAGCCGATCAGGCGCAAAAAGCAGGCGATTTTGTTGATGTGGCCTATTTCGAGCCGTTCTATCTGAAGGATTTTGTGGCTGGGAAACCGCATGTGAAGGGATTGGGGAATTGAGAAGGGTTTAATCTCGGTAGAAAGAGAATTTAGAATTTAGAATTTATAATTTAGAGGGAGCTACCCCGTTAGGGGTTAAATCTCGGTAGAAAGAGAATTTAGAATTTAGAATTTATAATTTAGAGGGAGCTACCCCGTTAGGGGTTAAAACTCGGTAGAAAGAGAATTTAGAATTTAAAAGGATACCCCGTTAGGGGTTTAATCTCGGTAGAAAAACCCCGGGTAGAACGCTCCCCCTCTCCACAGTGGAGAGGGGGTCGGGGGGTGAGGTAAATAAAAATGAAGAATATATTTTTAATATTAATGGGGATAGGGATGTTTGGCTTGGCTCACGGTCAGGTGCAGCATCTTTATGAACACACCTATCCCGAGGTTACTGTGGAGCAACCACAAATCAGGTCGCTTATGAATCAAGTGGATATCGACCGGTTGACTGCTACTATCGACACCTTACAGTCGTGTCCAACCCGTCGTTGGGACAGCCAGATGGTATATGAGGTGCAAAACTGGCTATATCACAACTATCAATGCATGGGTTTCGACTCCGTTTATCTCCATGATTTTCCTGTGCATTATCATGACAGCTTGTATGAGACTTCCGACAACGTGATTGCCATTCGCAAAGGATTGGTATATCCTGATGAATATGTTGTTTGCGGCGCTCATTACGACTCCTATAACAAATTCGATGGTCATCCCGACTCGCTGTTGGCTCCGGGTGCCGACGACAACGCCTCAGGTGTGGCGGGTGTTTTGGAAATGGCTCGGATCTTGTCTCCTTGTACCTTTGAACGTTCTGTGATTTTCTGTAACTTCGCCGCTGAGGAGATTGGCCTTATTGGCAGTGCTGCCTACGCCAAAGATTGTGCCGACCAGCTCTTGGACATCGTTGGGTATTTCAACCTCGACATGATCGGCTATCTTGAAGAAGGCTCCGACATTCATGTGAACCTACTCTACACAGGTCGTGACTCGTTGTTGGCGAATTATGTCTTTGACTTCTCGAAGGCGTATTTCCCCGACATGAGGATCTGGCATGATTGGCTTGCCTGGGGTGATAGCGACTATTCTTCTTTCAACAGAAATGGATATCCTGCTGTCCATACTTTTGAGGATACCCATCATAGCTCGCCTTTTATTCATACACCGGAGGATATCTTGGGTGTCAGTGTCAACAATATGGATCAAGCCAAACGTTTCACGGAGTTGAATCTTGGTTTGGTGGCTAATTTGGCTGGTTTGATTGCCACGGATGTCGCTGAGGAAAAGGAACTTTTTCCCGTGCTCATGCCCAATCCCGCCATGGATATGATCACAGTAAAAGGGGTTCCAATGAAACAGGTTTTGGTGTATAATCTTATGGGACAGTGTGTTTTATCCCAGTCCAATGAGGGTGAGAAGGAATGTGTTATTGAGGTTGGTTCTTTGGTTCCAGGGGTTTATTTTGTTCAAATTATGAAAGGTGACGGGGGGATGGTCACCGTGAAATTCGTCAAATCATAAAAAATGTAGAGACGTCATAATATGGCGTCTCTACATACGATATCCCCATCATGAAGATACGGGATGTTTATTAATCTCCCAGGGTAGCAACCATCACGGCTTTGATGGTATGCATACGGTTTTCGGCCTCGTCGAAGACGATGCTGTTCTTGCCTTCGAACACTTCTTCGGTGACTTCGATGCCGTCCAGTCCAAATTGCTCATGGACGTCGCGACCCACCTTGGTTTCAAGGTTGTGGTAAGCGGGCAGGCAGTGCATGAACTTGCAGTTCGGGTTGCCGGTCATTTCCATCATCTCTTTGTTGACTTGGTAAGGCATGAGGAGGTCGATGCGTTGTTTCCAGACCTCGGCGGGTTCGCCCATGGATACCCACACGTCGGTGTAGAGGAAGTCGCAGCCTTTAACGCCCTTCTTCACGTCGTCGGTGACGGTGACTTTGGCGCCGGTTTCTTTGGCGATCTTCTTGCAGGTGTCGATGAGTTCCTTGTTGGGTTGCAGTTCTTTAGGAGCCACGATACGGACATCCATGCCCATCTTGGCGCCGCCCACCATCAGCGAGTTACCCATGTTGAAACGGGCGTCGCCGCAGTAAGCGAAGGTGACTTGGTTGAGGGGTTTGTCGGTGTGTTCCATCATGGTGAGGAAGTCGGCGAGGATCTGGGTGGGGTGGAACTCGTTGGTGAGGCCGTTCCATACTGGCACGCCAGCATATTTGGACAGTTCTTCAACGATGTCCTGACCGAAGCCACGGTATTAGATGCCGTCGAACATACGACCCAGCACGCGGGCGGTGTCCTTCATCGATTCCTTGATACCGATTTGTGAGCCGGTGGGGCCGAGGTAAGTGACATGGGCTCCCTGGTCCTTGGCGGCGACTTCAAAAGCGCAGCGGGTACGGGTGGAAGTCTTTTCGAAAATCAAGGCGATGTTCTTACCCGTGAGGTGGGGTTGTTCGGTACCTGCATACTTGGCGGCCTTGAGGTCAGCAGCGAGTTTCAGGAAAAACTTAATCTCTTCCGGCGTGAAGTCCAAAAGCTTCAGGAAGTTTCTGTTTCTGAGGTTAAAAGCCATTTCTTCTTAATTTTTAGATTTATGATTTCAAGAATTCAAGATTATTTCCTTAAAATTTGCCGCAAAATTAGTCTTTTTTCTGGTACCAATCAATCTTTTGTGTCGCAAACTTAATAATTCCTATAAATATGAGTAGTTCAACACTTTTTTTGTATTTTTGCAAACTAACATATTTTAATCGCCTTTTAACAAGGTAAGAGTTCTTAACAAAAGATGGCACAATTAAATACATTTATTGAGGGGCGTAGTCCGGTGACCTTTGTTGACCTGTTTGCTGGTGCTGGTGGCATTAGTGAAGGTTTTTTGCAGGCTAGTACAGATGACAAATATTACGATTTCATTTTGGCAAGTGATATCAATGAGAATTGTGAGTTGACGCATCGTGTTCGCTATAATGAACAACTTGGACTTGACACTCAATTTATCACAGAAGATATTATGTCGCCATTATTTTTGACGCACCTGAAAAAGGCACTTGGTAAAAAAGAAATCGATGTAGTGACAGGAGGCCCCAGTTGTCAGTCATTTAGCTTGTCTGGGAGAAGGAAGCGTTTTGATAAACGTGATGGATTATTCAATCATTATTTAAAGGTGATTCGCGCTTTGCGTCCAAAATACTTTGTAATGGAAAATGTGAAAGGTTTGCTAACAAAGGACAATGGCAGATTCAAGGTGGAAATTATGAGAGAAATGCGTTCCATAATTGATGACAAAGCAGTAAGTAAATTTCTTGTTTTTGCGGATGATTTGTTAAAGAAATCTTTCTCACAATTCCTTGCCAGTGTATTCCTTATTAAATTGCAGATGGAAATTACAAACAATGAGGACAAGGCCTTTGCCTATAAAGAACAGTTTTTTGACTTACTTGACAATCAACTGCGTAATGTGACACGAAAAATCGATTATCGCCTTAGTAAATCTGATCGTTACATAAATACAATTCGCCACGGTTTGTATCTTTTGCGTCGCAATGAACAACGAGACAAAATAACCTCTGACATCATTAACGAAAAAACAGTATCAAATATTGATAACGATTTGTTTGTTGAAAGATTCAATGATTTCCTTGCTGCTATTTCAGACGAAGAAATCTCCTCTCAGATAAAGTTTTGCGTAGGACAAGTAGAGGCTTTGAATAATGCTCGTCAAGAAACTGATGAGTTGTTAAAAGCAGTCGATCTGTATTCATACTCACTCGATGAATGTTTTGATGAATTGCAGAAAGTGGCGAAGGAAAAAAATTTAGAAGAGAGTTTTAATAACATTATGAGTCGGTTGCGACTTTATAATGTGGAGCAGATGGTATTGCTTTCTTCTGACTACGGTGTTCCACAAAATCGTGAAAGAGTTGTCTTTATTGGAAGTCGCAACGATCAGGAACCCATTAAATCTGTGCCTGCCACTGTAACAGAAGAAGACAAAGTAACAGTATATGAGGCAATATCAGATCTTGACTTTATTGGGAATGGCGAAGTTTGTACTACTTATGCAAAACCAGCACATCACCCAAAATATGATGTTTTAATAAGACGCCGTAAAGTTGATGGAGAAATTACCAGTGATGGAATGACCTTTGCTGAATGGTCAAAAATTGGACGTTTAAACCATCGTTTTCAGTTTGATTGTCCACCGTTTTATGTCAAAGACATGACTGAACTGAATAGCAACTTGAATATAGAAACGGCTGAACTATTCAACCACCAGACAAGTGCACAAAACAAAACTGTAATACAACGTTTGAGGGTGATTGCCGAATGCGGAGGTTATACTGCCGAATGCAAAGAAAAGTTAAAAAAAATGGGACTAGAATCCAGCAAACGCAACTATTTTGTGTTGAAAGCAGACGGTCAAAGTCCTACTGTGGTTACAATGCCGGATGATTTCATCCACTATTCCCGTCACCGTGCAATGACTGTTCGCGAAATGGCACGTTTACAATCGTTTGATGATTCCTTTGTGTTTCAGGGAAAGCGTCAGACAGGTGGCGACAAACGCAAGAGTGAAATCCCTCAATATACATTGGTTGGCAATGCAGTACCTCCATTGATGGCAAGAGCAATTGGCAATGAAATTCTAAAGCACATTAAGTAGTCTATGATACACATGCGTGAATATAATGCGTTCGAAGCGCAAAATGTCAAGTTCCTTGTTAATAAGCAAATAGAGTATGCTACAATCCAGATAACACAAACAGGTTATAATAAAGGTATCCTTGATACAACTGTTCCTGTTCGTGCTTTCTTTTTGGAGAAGGGCATACACGATTTTGAAAAACAACCCAAGGGGCAGGAACATAAGAAAATAGTGAACTCTTATATACTGACCGACACGGGAATCAAAAATACCCAATCTTCACTATATCGTCCAGAAACGAAGGATGGAGACCCTCGCATGTGGGTTTATAAATTGAAAGATTACGTGAAACCTAACGATATCTTTGCCATCATTATTTACAATTCCAGTCTTTATGTTATAAACTTAACGCAGATAGACATAGAAAAGGCATACAAGTCAGCACTGATAAATCCCATCCAAGACTTGATTAATAACATTCACGTGTTGGCTACGTCTATTTCAGATGAGTTGTTGGGATTAATCAGAGACCGCATGAGCGATTGGATTCCCACTAAAGTTTTGGCTGACACTGGTGTAGGGCGCGAAGTTGAGTATCAATTGGGTATCCCCATGAATCCCAACAAGACACCAGATTATAAAGGAATTGAACTCAAAAGCAAACGACAAAAATCTAATACAAAAGGCGCTTTGTTCACCAATGTTCCCGATTGGAATCTTAGCAAATGCAAAAGCGGCAGTGAAATCGCTGACAAATATGGTTATTTACGTCCTGGATTGAAAAAGAACACACTTCAGGTAACGGTCAGTGCTTTGAAACCTAATGCCCAAGGTCTTGGACTAGAAGTGAATTGGAAGAATGAGTGGCTTGAGATGAATCATTTTGCATTACCTACTCATGCAGACGAGAGACTTGTAAAACTACATGATGTTTCTGTGTGGACGCTATTACGGTTGCATGAACGTTTGGCCGAAAAACATCATGAAACCTTCTGGATAGATGTTGAGTCAAGAATTAATTGCGGTGTAGAGGAATTTCGTGTGATGACTATTGATCACACTAAGAACCCTTTGTTACCTCAATTTGATGTGCTTTTGGAGCAAGGTATTATAAAACTCGATTTAATGCTTTCAAGACCCAGTGGACGCGGAGACACATACTCATTTAAGATGGATAAGAAGCACAGAACGCTCTTGTTTCCAGAGAGCGAAACCTATATTATAAACAAGGCCTAATAAAATGATTATTCTTGATAACATCGTTGTTTCTGATGAATTCCTGAATGCGCGGTTCTGTTGCGACCTACCAAGGTGCAAAGGCTGGTGCTGTGTGGAAGGTGACGCTGGCGCTCCTCTCGAGGCAGATGAAATAGCCCAAATCGAAGACAACCTCGAAGCCATCAAGCCATATATGCGACCTGAAGGCGTCAAGGTGATTGATGATGGTGATGTTTACGATTACGACGAGTCGGGTGAATTGGTCACCCCGTTGGTGAACGGAGCCGAGTGTGCCTTTGTGTATTTTCATGCAAACGGCACTGCTCTTTGTGCCATCGAAAAAGCTTATCTTGAAGGCAAATGCGACTTTTGGAAACCGATATCCTGCCACCTCTACCCTATTCGTTTGCTCGAAAAAGACGGATTCACCCATATTCTCTACCACGAATGGAGCGTCTGTGTACCTGCCAAGCGTAAAGGTGAGAAAGAAGGGATCCCTTTGTGGAAGTTCCTGAAGGGTCCTCTGGTTCGTAAGTTTGGTGAAGAGTGGTATGAACGCCTTGAACGGATGATCATGGCTCGGCCCCGCCAATGAACTTGAATCCCCATTTGGGATCCTCAATCAGCTGTGGCATGGTTTGACCTCCCAATCCCACATATTGTGAACGAGTCATCTTGGAGGAGAACACCCCTATGGCTCCATCAATGTTGGAATACACATATTCGTTAAGGTGTTGCGGATTCACGACATTGGCATAATGCATATATTCCTGCAACGTGGGTCCACCTGCTGTGATGATCACCACTCCAGCATGGTCGCTTAACATGCGGGTCAACCCCACCACACAGGTATCCGCGCCGATGAATTCTTCCAAGTGTCTCCAAAAGTTCTCGGGTCGGTAGGTGAAGTAATTTATTCCATATTGCGAAATGTGATGGGCTACGTCGTCCTCATAATAGGTGTCAATGTGCCATTTCATCGTGCGAAGCACCGAATCCGAGTCCGGGGTGCGTTGTTCCCTGAACGAAAAGGCCAGGTCGAAATCGTAAATGGTGGCATTAATGGCAGGATTAAAAAGAAATGGCTGGTTGGTGCCAAAATATTCTTTTGAGAAGTTGACCCCAAGGCTCTGAATCCTGAACAAATTCGATCCAACCATATCAGTATAGGCAGTCACGGTGCGGTCAGGTAGCACCACGGTCAGTCGGTAGCCATACAAGGTATCTTGATTGTTTCTTGCCAATTTTTCCGTAGTGTAATACATTTTTTGGTCGGGTGTGTAAAACACGCCCGGTTGCTTGTTGTGTAGGGTGATGGTGTCGAGAATGATTTGGCGGATGGAGTCTCCGTTGGCATATTCGGTGAGCCGAACATCGAGTTTGCCTGGATAATCGCTCATCAGAGGGTCATTTGCTGCTAACAAGTTGTTGTCGGTTGCGTAAAAAGAATGGGTGATTTTAATGAAATTCGTGTCCGCGTCGCTGTTAAGAATACCATAGATGACCGGAATGTCTTTGGGCTCCTCAAATAGGTCAACCTTTGGTGTACAGGAGATACACACCATGGAAACTATATGTAGGACAAACCAAAACCTTATTTTCATAGTGCAAAAATAATAAAATACTTTTAGCGTTATAATATAAATGTGGTTTGCCCTCTTAAATCTAGTCATTTGAAACGATTATTTACCATAATAGCCTGTTTATTGCTTGTTTCCAAGACCTTCGCCCAAGGGGAGGATCGCCTGGATTTTGACGACAAGCTTCCTATTTTGGGTATCGTTGTGTCATCAGACAGTTTGGTTCCTGTGCGAAACACTCATGTGATTAGTAAGATGGCACATTGTGGCACCATCTCCAACCGTGATGGTTTCTTTTTTATACCCGCCAAGAAGGTTGACACCTTATGGGTCAGCTGCATTGGCTATAGCCGTCGGTTGATTCCCGTTGACTCCACCATGGCCACCATCGACACCTTGGTCATCCGGCTACAACGCGACACCATCACCTTGCGGGAAGTCACCGTCTTTCCTTTTTACGACTATAAGACTTTTAAGCAGATGATCATCGACATGCCCACCAAGCCAGTACCTCGTGAGATTCAACGTCTTAACGATGAGTTGGCAGGCATGAAGTCCGGACGGAAACACAATCCCTATCTTGATTTCAACAACGGAGGCATCGTGGCCAGTCCCATCCAATACCTTTATGATAAATTCAACAGCAGTGCGCGGCGGCAAGCCAAGTTGCTCAGAAACCGACGGATGTTCAACGAAATCCTTCGTGAGCAAGGACGTACCGATGAGTTGTTGCCCGATTCCATGGATTATTCCATCGATTATCGTGTATATGAATACGATGATATAAAATAAATCTCTATATTTGCATGTTTAATGCAAAATATATGAGAAATCGTTTTATTCACGGTATTTTAGAATTGTTTTATCCTTCAGTATGTGCGGCTTGTGGCCATTCTTTATTTCAGTGGGAGCATTTGGTGTGTACGCGTTGCCGCAGTTTTTTGCCCAGGACGGGATATGAGATGCACGAGGACAATCCATTAGCGCGGCTTTTTTATGGCAAGGTGCGGCTGAAGGCAGTGACGGCGTGTTTCTTTTTCTCCAAGGAAGGCAAGGTACAGCATCTCATCCACGAGTTGAAATACAAAGGCAACAGCGAAGCGGGTGTCTTTCTGGGGCAGGAGTTAGGAAAGTCACTTCAGGACGCCCCTTTGTTCCAGGGCATTAACTATTTGATTCCGGTGCCGTTGCATCCCAAGCGGGAACGTGAACGGGGTTACAATCAAAGTCTTTTGATTGCCCAAGGCATATCCGAGGTGCTACCTATTAATATAGGTATAGATTTTTTGGTACGTTCGGTCAACACTGCCACACAAACTCATAAAAACAAGGAGGAGCGATGGTTGAACGTGAAAGACATTTTCGAGTTGCGTCATGCGGAACAGCTCGAAGGCCAATATGTGTTGCTGATCGATGATGTGTTGACCACCGGCGCCACCTTGGAGGCTTGTGCCCACCTATTGTCGTCGGTGCCAGGCATCACCATTAGTTGTGCCACTGCCGCATGTGCTGGGCAGTGAATTCTTTTTCTCTTTTTGTTTTAGAAGCTGTTTTATTTCGTAAAAATGATATGGCTTTTTTGTGTAGATTTGCAAGTTGTTTTTTCGTCAAATCAAATTATCTTTATTTTTTGCTGTTTCTTGGATCCGCTTTTGAAAATAGAAAATCTTCGTATTGACTTCCTCAGCGACGATGCGTGGCATGAAGTAGTCCACGGCATCGACTTTGAAGTGGTCGCCGGACGGACACTGGGGATCGTGGGTGAGTCGGGCTCAGGCAAGTCGGTGAGCTGCCTCTCCGTGATGCATCTTCTTAACCCTAAGGTTTCACGGGTAAAAGCTGACGCCATGCTGCTGGAAGGTCTCGATATCAAAGACTTCAACGAGAAACAAATGGCTGAGGTGCGTGGCAAACGTATCGCCATGATTTTCCAGGAGCCCATGACCTCGCTGAATCCTGTGTATCGTTGTGGCTATCAAGTTTCTGAGATGATACGGCAACATGAGAAGGTGACCAAGCAGGTGGCTCGCGACCGAGTCATCTCGCTGTTCCGTCAAGTGATGTTGCCGCGGCCTGAAGCCATCTACGACAGCTATCCTCATGAACTCAGTGGAGGTCAGAAACAACGCGTGATGATCGCCATGGCCATCGCCTGCAACCCGCAGATCCTCATCGCCGATGAGCCTACCACTGCCCTCGATGTCACCGTGCAAAAAGAGATTCTGAAACTTTTACGTAAACTACAACAAGAAACGGGTATGGGCATGGTCTTCATCACCCACGACCTGGGGGTGGTCTCCGAAATTGCGGATGATGTGGTGGTGATGCATCACGGCGAGATTCTCGAGCGGGGTACCGTGCAACAAGTGCTTTCTCATCCCCAACATCCTTATACACAAGGCCTCCTCGCTTGCCGTCCCCCGATGAAGATACGCCTTAAAAAACTTCCTATCGTCAAAGAGTTTCTTGACGGACAGTGGTCGGGTGGCAAAGAACAGATCCTCCGGGAGCTTCAGATTACTGATGAGGAACGTCAAGCGCATTTGAAGGCTTTGTATGCCCAGCGTCCTATCTTAAAGGTGGAGGGGTTGCAAACCTGGTTTCCCTTGAAGAAAGGTGTTTTCAGTCGGGTTTATGACTATGTGAAGGCGGTCGATGATGTCAGCCTTGAGGTTTATGAAGGTGAGACGCTTGGATTGGTGGGTGAATCGGGTTGCGGCAAGACCACCTTGGGTCGCAGCATCTTGCGTTTGGTGGAACCCACCGGTGGCAAGGTGTGGTTCGATGGTCTGGAGGTCACTTCGCTGAAAAAAGCTGCCCTTCGCGACTTCCGCAAACAGGCACAGATTGTGTTTCAAGATCCTTACTCTTCATTGAACCCGAGAATCAGGATTGGTGAGGCTATCGCTGAGCCTTTGATGGTACATGGCATTGAAACCGACCGGAAGAGATGCCGTCAGATCGTCTGCGAGCTCTTGGAACAAGTGGGACTGGAAGCAGCGCATTACGACCGTTATCCTCATGAGTTTTCGGGCGGGCAACGCCAACGTATCTGCATCGCCAGGGCCTTGGCGGTGAATCCCAGGTTGGTGATTTGTGATGAATCGGTATCCGCCCTTGATGTATCGGTGCAAGCCCAGGTGCTTAACTTACTCAACCGTCTGAAAGAGGAACGGCATCTGACTTATATCTTTATCTCGCATGACCTCAGCGTGGTGCGGTTCATGAGCGACCGTGTGTTGGTGATGTACAACGGAAAACCCATGGAATATAATGAAGCCGACACCCTCTTCGAACATCCCCAAAACGATTATACCAAAAAACTAATCGCTGCTTTGCCAGGAAATTTTTGATTTTTTCTCTTTTTTTGCTGTTGATTTCAAGAATGTTGTTATTTTTGCCGTATCAAGGTAAAATCTAATCACTTTAATACACTTTATTATGAAAAAACTTTTTCTTTTTGCTTTTGCCTTCTTGTTTACGATGGCAACGATGGCTCAAAATCGCACTGTGTTTCTGAACGAAACATTTGACGGCACTTCTTTTCCCGATGGCTGGTCTGTAATGGGTTTAGGAAGCACAAACTGGCATATTTCTACGACCAGTAATGCTGGTGGATCACCCAATGAATTGTTGTTGTACTACGGTCCTCAGTTCAACGGTATCTCGCGTTTTGTCAGTCCCGCTATTGATTTGACGGGTGTTGACAAAGTCGTGTTCTCTTTCAAGCATGCTCTTGACAACTATTCTGGCTCCCATCAGATTGGTATAGCCACTTCTTCCGATGACGGTACCAACTGGAATGTGGGTTGGAGCCAAAACTATAATAATGATGGCGTTTGGTCGGTGGCTCAAGAAATTATTACACCTGATATGGGTCATAACAATGTGCGTTTCTGCCTCTTCTATCAGGGTTACTCCTATAATATTGACAACTGGTATTTCGATGATTTCGAGATCTTTACAATGACAAATCTGGATCTTTCCCTGACTTCTGTGGTTGTGCCTTCATTTTTTGCCAGCACCGACCCCAACACCCTCGATGTCGATGTGAACATTGGATTCAAAGTCTTTAACTATGGCAGTACCCCTGTCACCTCTATCAAGGCTACCTGCGCTATTGATGGTATGGATCCTATTGTTGAGACTTTCAACGGTAATGTGACTTCTTTGACGACTGGCACCTTCCAGTTTAACCATACTTTTACTCTTAACCCAGGCACCTACAATGTGGTTGTCACCCTCGATGAGGTTAACGGTGTGAATGATGACAATCCAGCAAACAATGAAGCTTCATCGTCATTCTCTGTTGCCATGGCTACCACCGACAGAGTCCCGATGATTGAGCATTTCTCCTCCTCCACCTGTGGACCTTGTGTGAGTGTGAACAACACCATGAACACCTTCTGCAATAACAATCAGGGTCGCTTCACCTATACCAAGTATCAGATGAATTGGCCTGGTTCTGGTGATCCTTATTATACTGAAGAAGGTGGCGTTCGTCGTGCCTATTATGGTATCGGTGCTGTTCCTAACATTTGTTTTGACGGCTCCAATATCGGTGCTGCTGCGGTTAGTCAAGCTTCATTCAATCAGCATGCCGCTGAGAAGGCATTTTTCGATATCAGAGGCTCTTTCACTGTGGATGGTAATAATATCCATGTGCTGGCTGATATCATGCCTTTAATTTCTGTCAATGCTACCGTGTTTGTCTCCGTGAATGAAAAACTCACCACAGGTAATGTGGGTTCTAATGGTGAGACTTCTTTCCACCATGTCTTCATGAAGATGTTGCCTGATGCATACGGTTCCTCTATTGATTTTGAGGCCGGACAACTTCAAACGCTGGAATTCACTCAGAATATGTCCAGCACGCATGTGGAAGAAATGAGCGACCTTGAAGTGGCCATCTGGGTTCAGGATTATGCCAGTGCCTACATGTTTAACAGCCATTTCGCATACGAATACACTGATGCACACCCCTATGCAGTGCAGAATCTCGCTTTAGTGGATAATGGTGATGGCGCATTTCGTGCATTTTGGGATGCTCCCGCTAATGCCACACCTGTTGGTTATGATGTGTATATGAATGGTGCTAAAGTGATGGAAGGAATTACGGATACGCAATGCCTCTTCAACTTGGATCCTGATCAGTTCAATGTGGTTGGTGTGGTTGCTTTGTATGCCAACGAAGTGACCTCTGTCATGAGCATTGCTGCTACGGGTGGTGCCATGCAGGATATGGGTTTGATCAGCGAGACTCCTACATCTGTTGTGATGAATGTTGAGAATCCTGTTGGAACCGTTGCTGTGAAGAATGCCAATTATCAGTCACAAGAAGCCATCCAGGTGCTCAGTGTCTCTGAAGCTGAAAACGCGGCTGGTGTGCAATATCTGACCCTTACTCCTCAGAGCGATCTCCCGGCTACTTTGGAAGTTGGTGAGAGCTTTGTTGTTTCTCTTGAGACTAATTACCAAGTTGACGCTAAGAGCGTCGCTAACACGACGGTTACGGTGGTTTCAGATGCTGGCTCAGTGGAGTTTTTCGTGGAGATTGACGGCGAATTGCTCAACGTCACGGAGCTTTCTGCCGAGACCAAGCTTTATCCCAACCCGACTTCGGGCAACTTCATCGTTGAAGGTGTCAATGTGGCCGGCGTAGAGGTTTATAACCTTGTTGGTCAAAAGGTCTATGAGCAGCACGATCAGAAGCTGGTCAACATCAACACGGCTAATTGGAACAAGGGCATGTATTTAGTGTCTGTCACCAATCTGGACGGCAAAGTTGAGACCATGAAACTCATGGTGAAGTAACTCGGCGAATTACTTTTTCGGCGAATTAAGCGAATTAAGCGAATTAAGCGAATTACTTTTTCGGCGAATCACTGATTTAAAACCAATTTCATCAGCAGGCGGTTTCTTGTTACTGTCCTGCTGATTTTTTTTAGTGATCTTGCCAGCCGGAAATGGAAGGAACTCCATGCGGGGTTTACCGATCATTTCTACTTACCTCTGTTAAGATGCTTGTTAAAAGAGAGGTTTTTGAGGACTATTGACATAATAAAAACAACTTCTTAACTTTGCAAAACGAAAAAAACGGATGAAAGAATGAGCCCCTGTGCCGACGACGCAAGCGCCGTCGGCAGACCCCGCATTGGCATCCGTTGACAGTCTGATGTGGCAACAACCCGACAGCGCGTTGACACGGCTCATTCCCCATTTCGACAGGGATTATTCATCCATCAAACGCAGTTGCAAAAAGTTGCATAGCGCATTCAACACACAGGAAAACATGGCTGTTTTCTTAAGGAATATCGTGTTAAGCTCTTAATAAACAGGATATTGCATCGTGCAACTATATG
>JAEEII010000169.1 GCA_016281295.1 Bacteroidales bacterium | reverse complement strand
TTTCATTTTTTTTACATTGTTTTCGTTTATACAAATAGGTTGAGTTTTCTCTTGTCTTGTCTTCAAGAATGATGGTGCAAAGATACAACAAAAACCGCTGTTTGTCAAGGGTTTTGCGTGATTTTTGTTGCTGCTGAAAGCCAGAGAGTTGTAAATTTTATTTACAATTTGTTTTGTTGATTGTTAAGAATAAAGGCCTGAATTTCGCTGATTTTTGGCCCTTGCGAGACGAAGGTTCCTTTGGCCAAGGCATGATTCCATATATTGAAGCTCCGAAGCCATTTTCCGTTAAAAACAAGTGTTTTTTTCAATTATGAATGCTGGGGAAAACGGGATTGGTGTAGGTTAACTTGATAAAGTCCGGTCCCCTGTTGTACATTGTACATTGTTCATTGTACATTGATCTGTTTCCGATAGGGAAGGGTGGCCAAACGGAATGGTGCATTTGCTGTTCGTTTCTGCTTGCGCTTGCGAGTTGCGCGATTCTTCGGTTGTGACGGCACTTGCGGGAATGCCCTTTTCAGTCGCTGTCGGGGAAGACATAAAAGTGCTGGATTTGAGAGAGTAGGGAAACGAAAAAATCGTATCTTTGCGCCGCCAATCCGCCGTGGCCCGTTTGATGAGCTTGAGGCGGAAAACAGATAAAAACGTTATCAGAGAACCGATGAGATGACCAATCTCCAGCACATATCCGACACGGAACTCGTCAGTAGGCTTCTCGCCAACGACGAGAGAGCACTGCTGTTCTTCTTTTACGAGAAGTTCTACAGCATGTTC
Source organism: Bacteroidales bacterium (assembly GCA_016281295.1). Next base: position 14,824 of record JAEEII010000169.1, on the reverse strand, counting down.
GAGTACCATGTCTATAAGATTTTCCCATACGAGCAGGATGTGCAGGAACTGGTACACGAATTTTTCCTCTATTTGCGGCAGGATGACTGGCGGCGGTTGCGCTCGTTCAATCAGGAGAAAGCCCAACTCAACACGTGGGTTTCCGTGGTCTCCTTCCGTTTTTTCCTGAATTTCAAAAAATCCAAGATAGATTCCAATGGTCTTGTCACTATATGTGAACAGTGGGATGAAAGAATTCTTCAGTACAAGAATGCGAGTGAGGAGCAGGTGCGGATGGATGTGCGGAAGGCCATTGACTGTCTGAAGAACGAAACCGAACGAGAAGTGGCACAAAAACTATTACTGGAAGAGGCTGATGTCCAAGAGGTTGCCAAAGATCACAATTTGTCGGTGGATTACACCTACACGGTGAAAAGCAGGGCAATATCGCATTTGAGAAAAATTTTGAAAGATTACAGGTCATGAGCGAGAAACATATATCAGAAGAATTATGGATGAGATTCCTCGACGGAAACGTCTCCGAAGAGGAAAACGAGCGGCTCATGCGCCTGATTTCCGAAGACGATGCGCTGTTGGAAGAGTATTTGTCGGTCAACGAATCGCTGAAACGGATTGATTCCAAGCCTCTTGTGAAACCTAATCTTGAAATGGCACAAAAGCAAATAGGGGAGGCACTCAAAACGGGCGATGCTCAGAAAGAAAATGTGGCGATGCTGCCTCGCCGTTCCAATTTCCGCAAATACCTTGCCATGGCGGCGGCCGCGGCTTTGCTGATCGGTGCTGCATTGTTCTTCCTCTTCCGTCCCGACCGCAACGACAACAACCTCGCGCAGCAGGAGAAACAGCGCGTTGAAAAGGAGGCGAAAACACAAAACCAAAGTCCTGAAACAACGATTAAAACGAAACCAACGGACAAAAGTCGTAAGAACGACATTCCGTCAAATAAAGACACCGAAGGTGTCCAATCTGAGTCAACCGCAGCCCAAGAAGAAATGTATTCTTCCCAAAAACTCGAAAAGCACTACGCCGCCACCCAAACCGCCAACAGTCTGACCGTTACCAACCCCAGCAAAGACAACTACCGCGTGTTATGCAAGAACTTGGAGAAAACGCTCAATTTCGAGTGGACGGCCGCAAATGTGCAGAGTTTGCACTTTGTGGTGAAGGACTCGAAAGGCAAAACCGTTGCCGAAACCAAAGAGGTTACAGAAAACCACTATTCGTTGAAATACAGCGATATATATCCTGAACAGAAACTCGTCTGGAATCTCGTGGTGGTTTTCAAAGACGGCTCGCAGGAGAAGCGCAGCGGACAAGTTAATATAGACTATAACCTCTATGACGAATAAAACAAGAACTGTATGGTAAAATATATACAAACTCTTTTACTTTCTCTTTTACTTTTTCTCAGTCTCCTATTCTCCGGCACGGGATTGCTTACGGCACAGAATTTGGTAACAGGCGTTGGTTGTTATACTACAGGCGGAAACGAGACACCTGACGTGGCTAAGGAAAAGGCATTGCAAAAGGCAATGAAGGATGCTCTAACAAACGCAGGTGTTCCAGAAGATGTCTATTCCTACGCTTCTGTCGCAATAAATAGCGAAGGAGTGAACTCTCAGGACAATTTTTTTGAAATGGCACTTTTCAAGCGAATGGGGCGGGTTATGGTAAAGGGTGAGGAATATAAAATGGAATATAAAAATGGTATCTTCACGTATTGCTGCACAATCCAAGCTGAAGTGAGGAAGGTTGATAGCAAAGATGACCCCAATTTTTCCTTTACGACGAACGGAATAAAAGACACCTATATGGATGATCAAGAACTGGAATTTACAATTACCCCAACACAAAATTGTTATCTTCGCATTTTCTATTTGGCTGCAAATCCGGATGGAGAAAACAGACTTCTTTTCCCTGACAAAAATAATTACAAAGATTTTATGCTTGAAAAGGATATATGTTATGTTTTTCCGCCTCCTAACAAAAAACAATTTCTTTTGGATAAGTATTCGAGGGCTCAACATTATCCAATGAGAGTTGTTGGCGAAAACAACAAAGACGAAATAGGACTTCTTGTCATTGTCGCCCTCGAAAAAGCTACCCCATTCACTGACGAAGTGACATATAAGAATATCAATAACTGGATTTTCAGTATCAACAAAGGCAATAAGCAAAAGGTAAAGGTGCGGGAATTTCCAGTGCAAACAAGGAAACGATAATTTGAAACAACGAAAAATCCAGAATATGAAACTGACAAACCGATTTGTGATCATAATGATGTTGGTTGGGATAATTGGCCACGTGTTTGCCCAATCTCAGGCTTATTCTCCCATATTAAGCTTTCACATCGCAAGGGAAATGAAACCTCCGCTTTTAACAATAGTGGATGGCCCACACTTTGGTGATGCGGACACCAATGACTGTATCGATGCGAATGATGAGTGTTGGTTTAGGATGACTATCCAAAACAATGGGGAAGGTGAATGTTCGAGGCCAACAGCCAGAATTAAAGCAGAAGGAACCACAGTCGGTATCCACTATGATACAGTAAAAAGTCTGCGTAATATTCCGGTCGGGGATACCGTACAGGTGGAATATTTGATTCATACTGATGCGAGCACAGCGAACGGGAATGTGATTTTTACGGTTTGGGTGGATGAACCGTATAAACAAAGAGGAACAGCAAAAGAACAGCTTAATATTCGAACACGAGAGTTCCAGAAACCGAAGATAATGGTAATGGATTATAGTGTAGAAGAAAAAGGAACAGGATACAATGTAAAGATTTTGGAAAAAGGGAAAAAGTATTCATTAACAGGTTTGGTTCAAAATGTTGGAGAAGGAGCAGCCGAAAACGTACTTGTGTCTTTTAATAACCGTGAGGGGGTGATTCAAGGATCCAACGGAATCAGTTGGGCTAAATTACCATCTGGTGGTAGTCAAGAAACAACTATAACAGTGGTTGTGCCCGAAACTTTTGAAAAAGCGGAATTGAAATTGAACGTGCAGTTTCTTGGATCGTGTCACGAGTATGCGCAAGACACCATCATTGTTTTGCCGATTAACCAAACGAAAAACATGCCTAAAGAAGTGATTCCAAAATTGCCCCAAAATAAATTTGAATTAGCGACACTTTATTCCAGTGTTGATACGGATATTCCCACTAATAACGAACAACACTCCAACCGACATGCCCTCATTATAGGGAATCAGAACTATGACAAACAGCGAATGAACAAAGTACTTTTTGCTATACATGATGCCGAAATCTTTGAGGAATATTGCACAAGCATACTTGGAATACCTCAACGTCAGATTATACTTTTAAGAGATGCTAAAAAAGATGAAATGCAAAAAGGAATAAGTGATTTTATTCGGCTTGTTTCTTGTTATCCGTATAAAGATGCAGAAATCGTATTCTATTATGCAGGCCATGGATTGCCAAACAGAGACTCTATTCCTTGCTTGATTCCAGTTGACGGGAATGCGAATACAATAGACCAAGCCTTCCCTATTTATGGCGTGTTTGATAGTCTGCTTAAAAATGAGCCTCAGTTGGTGACTGTGTTTTTGGATGCATGTTACACAGGAGCTGGACGTAATAAAAAAGACGAGTTAGCTTTCAGAGCCCCTATTCCCATAACGGAACCTAAAAAGAATGAGTTGTTTGGGAATATAGTTGTGTTTTCCGCCACATCAGCAGATGAGAACGCTTGGGCATACGAAGATAAGAAACATGGTATGTTCACTTATTTCCTTCTCCAAAAACTGAATGAAACTAATGGAACGTGTTCCTATAAAGAACTATTCCAATATTTGCATCAAGAGGTAGGGCTTAGGAGCCTGGAAGAGCATGAAACGAGGCAGACACCTGAGGTGAGGACAGGACCATTTTTGGAAGACATTTGGGAAGAATTGCGGTTCATTGATGTTAAAGATAAAGATTGACGATGAAAAAAGTTTTGATTTCTGTGTGCTGTTTGGCATTCCTGACGATTTTTGGGAACTACCTGCTTGCCCAAAACGTCTCTAATGTCAATGCAGTACAGGAGGGCTATAATATCAAGATCACCTACGATTTGGACAAGGCGGCTCAAATTTCCGTCTTTTTTTCCTCTAATGGTGGAGCAGCATTGCAGAAACTGGACAAAGTGAGTGGCGATGTGGGCGAAAAAATTGTCGGTCCGGGCCACAAAACCATTGTTTGGGACGTTTTGGCAGAAGAAGGAGTGGATTCGCTAAGCAGTGACCGCGTTGTGTTCATGGTGAACGTGGATGCTAATGCAGAATCTGAATGGCGGAAGATGCAGAGAAAAGAGGCAAGAAAAAACATGCCGTTTAATACCTTTGTCACGTTAAACGCCGCGTATTGCCCACAACCCCATTGGTCTGCCGGATTCAAAATAGGACAGATGAAAAATGTCGGATGGTTCGTGAGCTTGTTGAGCAATTTCCACTTCAAGGGTTGGAAACAACCGTTTGAGGAGGGCGGAGATTATTGGTTGACCGAGTGCAAGTCAACCCGTCTTTCCGCTCAGGTCGGCCTCGTGGTTAGGCCGCGAAAACCCATATCCTTGCTGTTTGGAGTGGGTTATGGCTATCGGTCCCTGACATACAAAGACATAGACAACGAGTGGTACTCTTATCCGAAACGCACCTACCAAGGTGTGGATGCCTCTTTCGGATTCCTGTTCGATATCAAAGGTGTGGCTTTTTCAGCAGAAGCGGTCTCCACCAACTTTAAGACCATAGAGGCAAGAATAGGTTTCGGATGCCGCTTCCCTGACAAAAAACATAAAAAAGACAAACCGTTAAAGTTTTGAAGTAATGAGAAATAGGACTTTGACTCTCATCATGTTAGCCATGATTTTCTGTATGGTGGTCTCTTGCGAACGAGAATCGTTTGACAAGGGACAATACCGCTATGAGAACCAAGAATTAGTCCGAACGGAAAACGGACTTATGATTCAGTGGGGTAGTGATACATTATCTGACGCTATCAAGGGTGTTGTGCGTGAAATTGTAACATCAATGGTGTATGTCAAAGGCGGTTCGTTCACCATGGGGTCGGATAACAATCTCTCATTCCCCGATGAGTCGCCCGCCCATAAAGTCAGCTTGTCGGATTTTTATATTGGCAAAATTGTGATTACCCAGAAACAATGGACTGCCCTTATGGGAGGAAACCCACTTTGGAGGGAAGAATATGGTATGGGTGACGATTATCCGGCCAATTACCTTTCCTACAATCAGGCAAAACAGTTTGTCCACAAGTTGAGTGAATGCTCCGGATTGCCGTTTCGTATGCCAACTGAGGCGGAATGGGAATATGCCGCTTGCGGAATAGTGTTTTCCCATGAATATAGCGGGAGTTCTGATGCGGATAGCGTAGCCTGGCATCAGGGCAATGCGAATAGAACAATGCACCCCGTAGCCACACTTAAACCCAATGAATTAGGGCTGTTCGATATGAGTGGCAATGTGTGGGAGTGGTGCTCGGACTGGTATGGGAGCTATACCTCTGGCGATGCCACAAACCCTGTAGGACCAGCCACCGGGACGAAGCGAGTGGTGCGTGGCGGGAGTTTCACCTATGATGCCGTATATTCCCGCTGCAAGACACGCAACAGCCTGTATCCAACAAACCAGTCGCTGGCTGTTGGACTAAGGTTGGCAATTAGTGGAGGCCAGTCCCGATAACAAAATGTATTGTTCAGATTATGAGAGATATATACAGAATATTGACCACCGTTTTTTGTGTGGCATTCGGCGTAAATGCATTTTCCCAAATTACTGTCACCTTTACAGGCAGAGACAGTACGAATCAATACCATATCCCGTTGGATCATGTCACCGTGTTCAACCTCGACCAGCTATGGGAAGAGGTGCTCAACTATCCCGACACCATCTTGGTGTTGGGCACGGTTGGCGTTGGCGACCACGAACAGGACTCTGACATCCAGCTGATGCAGAATGTGCCTAACCCTTTTAACGGCACCACCGAGTTTGCACTGCTGCTGCCCGAAGACAAGGACGTGTTGTTGGAAATCTACGACATAACAGGCCGGTTGGCGGTGGGGCAACGGTTTTCCGCACTGTCGGCAGGAACTCATCTGTTTCAAGCCACACTCTCTTCCCCACAAACTTATCTGTTGAGTGCCAAAGTAGATAAAGGTCAGATGACCATTAAAATGGTGAATGAAGGACACGGTGCGGGAAACACCATCCGGCATATAGGCAAGACCAATGCCAATGGGGATTTCACCCTTTATCTTAAAGAAGAAAAGGCCACAGGCGGCTACCCTTTTTCTGAAGGTGACGAAATGAAATACACGGGTTATGCCGTAATTGACGAGGTTATGCGGGAAAGCAAAACCATTTTAAGGGAACAACATGCAAGTGAAATTATTCCTCTTCTATTTGACCTGACAGTCCCAACGGTAAACACTGATGTGCCTTCCTCTATCACTGACTCAACAGCCTTCTGTGGTGCGCATGTGACAAACAATGGCGGATCGGAAATATCCGCAATGGGGATTTGTTGGAGTACTTCCCCGAATCCGACGATAGGAGATGACACGCTAATGGTTTTTGGTGCAAATAGTGTGTTTAACGAATGGATTACATCTCTAATCCCTAACACTACCTACCATGTGCGGGCTTTTGCCATGAACGGCATTGGTATCGCCTATGGGGCAGACGAAACATTTACCACACTCTGCAATGTGGTGAATCTCGTAATTACAGGAAACTCTACTATAGACTGCGGCCAAAGCACCACCCTTACCGTATCAGGGGCAGATAGTTACCGCTGGAACACCAATGCCACCACGGCGAGCATTACGGTAAGCCCGACCGCCGCCATCACCTACACCGTGACGGGCACTAACAGTTACGGGTGTACCGCCACAGAAACAGTCACCGTGACAGTAAATGCCCTTGTGCCGACGGTTACAACGAACAATGTCACAAACATTACCGCCACCACGGCCACCTGCGGCGGCAGTGTGACATTCGATGGCTGTGCGGATGTGACGGCCCGTGGTGTATGTTGGAGTACGTCCGCAAATCCCACGGTGAGTGCCAGTTGTTGTACCATTACAAATGGCAATGGCATTGGCAGCTTCACCAGCAGTGTCACAGGTCTTTTGCCCAACACCCTCTATCATGTGCGTGCATACGCCATCAACAGTGTGGACACGGCGTATGGGGCTGACAGCACTTTCACGACCCTTTGTGACACGGTGATTGTCACAGTTGCAGGCACTACCACCATCAATTATGGACAAAACACAACCATAACCGCTTCGGGTGCAGATAGTTATGTTTGGAGTAACGGCGGTACATCTGCAGCCATTAATGTTAGCCCTGTCGCCACCGCTACCTATACTGTCACGGGAACCGATACATATGGCTGTACGGATACCGCAAGTGTCACCGTGACGGTGAATCCCATAGCCCCGTCTGTCCGCACCGACAATATAAGCGATGTCACCTCCACCTCCGCGATTTGCGGCGGTACCGTGACTGATAACGGCGGTGCGCCGGTGACCGGGCGCGGAGTCTGCTGGGGTACTTCTGCCAATCCTACGGTGAACGGCGACCATCTTTCCCTCAATAGCGGAGGGAACAGTTTCAGTGGTACCGTTTCAGGACTGACCCCCAACACCATCTATCATGTGCGGGCGTATGCCATTAACAGCGCAGACACAGCATACGGGGCGGACAAAACATTTACCACTCCCTGCAATGAGGTGAATCTCATAATAGAGGGTGACACTACGATAGATTGCGATCAAAGCTCCACCCTTACCGTATCTGGGGCAGACAATTACCACTGGAGTACGAATGCCACTACAGCAAGCATCACGGTAAGCCCGACCGCCACCACCACCTACACCGTGACGGGCACCAACAGTTACGGGTGTACTGCCACGAAAACAGTCACCGTGACAGTAAATGCCCTTGTGCCGACGGTTACAACGAACAATGTCACAAACATTACCGCCACCACGGCCACCTGCGGCGGCAGTGTGACATTCGATGGCTGTGCGGATGTGACGACCCGTGGTGTATGTTGGGGTACCTCTGCCAATCCTACGGTGAATGGCGACCATCTTTCCCTCAATGGCGGATGGAACAGTTTCAGTGGTACCGTTTCAGGACTGACCCCCAACAGAACCTATCATGTGCGTGCATACGCCATCAACAGTGTGGACACGGCGTATGGGGCTGACAGCGCTTTCACGACCCTTTGTGACACGGTGATTGTCACGGTTGCAGGCACTACCACCATCAATTATGGACAAAACACAATTCTAACCGCTTTAGGCGCAGATAGTTATGTTTGGAATAATGGTGATACATCTGCAGCCATTAATGTTAGCCCTCTCGCCACCGCTACCTATACTGTCACGGGAACCGATACGTATGGCTGTACGGATACCGCAAGTGTCATCGTGACGGTGAATCCCATAGCCCCGTCTGTCCGCACCGACAATATAAGCGATGTCACCTCCACCTCCGCGATCTGCGGCGGTACCGTGACCGATAACGGCGGTGCGTCGGTGACCGGGCGCGGTGTCTGCTGGGGTACCTCTGCCAATCCTACGGTGAACGGCGACCATCTTTCCCTCAATAGCGGAGGGAACAGTTTCAGTGGTACCGTTTCTGGATTGATCCCCAACAGAACCTACCATGTGCGGGCTTACGCCATCAACAGCGCAGACACAGCATACGGGGCGGACCGCACTTTTACGACCCTTTGTAACACGGTGGAGGTCAGTGTGCCAGACAATATCACCATCAATTACGGACAAAGTACTACGCTTACTGCTTCTGGGGCAAACAGTTACCGCTGGAACACCAATGCCACCACGGCGAGCATTACGGTAAGTCCGACCACCACCACCACCTATACCGTGACGGGCACCAATAGTTACGGGTGTACCGCCACGGCAAATGTTACGGTGACAGTCAATTTCCTTGCTCCGGTGGTAGTCACTAACGATGTGAGTGGCATTACAGGCACAACCGCCACTTGTGGAGGAAATGTGACTGACGATGGAGGCGCGTCCGTGACTACACGTGGCGTATGTTGGAGCAGTACGAATACAAATCCCATCGCAAGCGACAGCTGCACCACAAACGACGGTTATGGTATGGGCTCTTTTACCAGCTCTATTGTAGGGCTGACACGAGGTGTCACCTATTATGTGCGGGCCTATGCCACCAATAGTGCGGGAACCTCCTATGGGGAAACCAGAACCTTTACAACGTTAACCACTCCAATCGTGACAACCGCCCCGGTAATGAATATAACTGGTTATTCTGCTACTTGCGGAGGTGATGTGACAAGCGTTGGCGGCACTCCGGTGATCGCTCGCGGTGTCTGTTGGGGCGTTGATTCGGAACCCTCCACCAATGGCAACCATACCAACTATACCCCCGAAACAGGCGGTATAGGGAACTTTACCAGTAACATAACAGGATTGACGCCGGGCACTACCTATCATGTGCGGGCGTATGCCACCAACAGCGTTGGTACCGCCTATGGGGCAGACAGCATCTTTACCACAGCATCTTTACCCATAGTAATTACAGGCAAGGTTAACAATGTCACGGCTTTTACAGCCTCTTCTGGCGGCAATGTAATAAGCGATGGAGGATCGTCGGTAATCGTTCGCGGCATTTGCTGGAGTAAGGAGCCAAATCCCGAGGTGAGCGACACGTGTACCACTACAAATCAAGGCGGCATAGGAGTTTTTTCCAGCAGTATCACAGGCCTCATGCCCAACACCACCTATCATGTGCGGGCTTATGCCACCAATATAGTGAATACTGCATACGGGGCGGACAGCACTTTTACAACCCTATGTGACACAGTGAATCTCGTAATTGCAGGTAACACTACGATAGACTGCGGCCAAAGCGCCACGCTTACCGCATCCGGGGCAAACAGTTACCGCTGGAACACCAATGCCACCACGGCGAGCATTACGGTAAGTCCGACATCCACCACTACTTACACGGTGACGGGCACCAACAGCTACGGCTGCACCGCCACGGCAACGGTCACCCTGACGGTGAACCCCACCGCACACATTGTTGATACGGAAACCGCTTGCGAAAGCTACTATTGGCACGGCATGGCCTACACGGAGAGCGGCACCTACGCTTACGACTACACAAACACCCACGGTTGTCCCTGCACCGACACTCTCCACCTCACCGTGTACCATCCCCAGCACCATTCCTACGCCCAAACCGCTTACGATACTTACACTTGGACGGAAGGGAACGGACGGACTTACAACGTTTCTGGCACTTACCTTTACTCTCACACGGATGCGAATGGCTGCACGCAGGTTGACACACTGCACCTTACCGTTTACTACTCTTCCTCTAATGAGTTTTCCGCTACAGCTTGCGAATCTTACGTATGGGACGGACAGACCTACACTTCTTCGGGAAGCTATGTGCGGCAATACACCGATATACACGAGGCCGACAGCGTGGTAACCCTCCATCTGACCATCAACCACGGCACGTATAATGCAGAGACGGAGGAGGCTTGCGATTCTTATACGTGGATCGATGGCAACACCTACACGGAAAGCGGAACGTACACCCATTACTATATCAATTCTGATAGCTGTGAAAGTGTGGATACGCTGAAGTTGACGGTTTACCACAGCTGGACGTGCGATACGACGGCTGTGGAGTGCGACAGCTTCACGTGGCACGGCGTGGAATACACGGCGACACCGATTGTTGCACCGACACACACTTACCAAACGGTACACGGTTGCGACAGCGTGGTGACCCTGCATCTTACCATTTCTTCTCTTGTCTTCACGGTTACGGTTAATCCTAACCAATACTGCGACAATGAGGCTAATATGGTAAACGGTTCACTTCTACCTAATCCCACCACATTCACCTATCGATATGAGAGGCTTGTTGCCGACGGATGGGAAACTGTTGTCGATAATACCCATTTGCCTGCCGGTCACTATAGAGTTACAGCCACGAATTCAAGCGGTTGTACCACTCCACGCGAATATGACATTTATGACAACACGATGCCGCCAGTTGCTTCAGATTCTTCCGTAAATAACACTATTTGTGACAATGGAATTGACCCATTCAATGGTAAGGTAATCATCACTATCAGCAACTATGTATCCACGAAGAACTACACTGTCATTCTCGAAGATGCGGATACTGTTTCCAATGCTTCCGCTGTCACTGAGTTCACTGGCTTGAATGCCGGCACTTACACCTATAAGGTTATTGACAATTTCTACTGTGAGTACGCAGGTGAAGTTGAGGTTGAACAACAAGAGCTTCCTGACCTGCAACTCACTCAAACACCTAATACCGTGAGTGTTCCCACACACGATCATCCGGCAAATGGTACCATTACAGTTCTACCTCCATACGATGATTATGAGAGCGGTAATTTTGAATACGCTTACTACTATGCTCCCATAGGAGGTGACCCCTTGGATGCTGACAACCATAGCTTTACCCAAACGATGTCCCATTTGATTGATTCTCTGTATTTTGTTACCGTTTTGGATCTTCGTACTGGTTGTGTCGTTGCGGATACGATTACGGTCGGGTTTTCGCCAATTGATGTCGTCATCGACGAGAAGTCCTGCCCCGCCGCCCCCACGGTGACGGATCACGAGGGTAACGTCTATGCCACGGTGCAGATCGGCAACCAGTGCTGGATGCGCGACAACCTGCGGACCACCACCTCGCCGAGCACGGGAACGTACCTTATCCCCGCCGCTGGCACGGGCTACACCTACACGGGCAAGCAGGCCCGCTGGTACAACAACGACTCGGCCACGTATGCGTCGATGAACTACGGCCTGCTGTACAACTGGAACGCGGCGGTCGATACGTTCAACATGGCCTACGGGGAGACGAGCGTGAATACGGACTACAACAATGCCGTGTCCGTGGCCTTCAGTGCTCACCGCAGGGGCATCTGTCCAGCGGGCTGGCATCTGCCGAGTGATGCGGAGTGGACTCAGCTGACGAACTATGTGAGCAGCCAGAGCGAATATACTTGCAGCGGCAACAGCAACAACATAGCCAAGGCGTTGGCCTCCACGGAAGGGTGGAACACATCCACGAACAGCTGTGCGGTGGGTAATAACCAAGGCTCGAACAATGCCACAGGTTTTTCCGCCGTTCCGGCAGGCCTCTGCACCGGTTCGTCGTTCGGCGACGTGGGCTACGGCGCCTACTGCTGGTCCTCTACGCAGAACGACAGCAGCTTCGCCTGGGGCCGCTACCTGCTCTACTACTACGCGGACGTGCTCAGGTGCAACTACTGCAAGGACGACGGTCGGTCAGTCCGCTGTCTCCGAGATGCCGTCATCGACGAGAAGTCCTGCCCCGCCGCCCCCACGGTGACGGATCACGAGGGCAACGTGTATGCCACGGTGCAGATCGGCAACCAGTGCTGGATGCGCGACAACCTGCGGACCACAACCTCGCCGAGCACGGGAACCTACCTTATCCCGGCCGCCAATGCGAATTACACCTACACGGGCAAGCAGGCTCGTTGGTATAACAACGACTCCGCTACGTATGCGTCCATGAACTACGGTTTGCTGTACAACTGGAACGCGGCGGTGGATACGTTCAACACGGCCTACGGGGAGACGAGTGTGAATACCAGCTCCAGCAATGCGGTGTCTGTGACATTCAGCGGCCACCGCAGGGGCATCTGTCCTGCGGGCTGGCATCTGCCGAGTGTTGCGGAGTGGACTCAGCTGACGAACTATGTGAGCAGCCAGAGCGAATATACTTGCAGCGGCAGCAGCAGCTACATCGCCAAAGCGTTGGCTTCCACGGAAGGGTGGAATAGTTACAGTGGCGAGTGTTATCCTGGAGACCAGAGTGTGACGGCGAACAACGCCACGGGCTTTTCCGCCGTTCCGGCAGGCGCCTGCACCTGCAGCGGTTCGTCGGTCGACATCGCGGGCGACTACGCCAACTTCTGGAGTGCTACGCAGACCGCGAGCTACCCGAGCTACGCCTACGGCCGCGACCTGTGCTACGGCAACGCGGACGTGGGCAGGTACTACAGCTACAAGGACAACGGTCGGTCAGTCCGCTGTCTCCGCGATGAAACCGGCACTGCCGTAGTGGACGAGAAATCCTGCCCCGCCGCCCCCACGGTGACCGACCACGAGGGAAACGTTTATGCCACGGTGCAGATCGGCAACCAGTGCTGGATGCGGGACAACCTGCGGACCACCACTTCGCCGAGCACGGGAACGTACCTCATCCCCGCCGCTGGCACGGGCTACACCTACACGGGCAAGCAGGCCCGCTGGTACGACAACGACTCGGCCACGTATGCGCTGATGAACTACGGCCTGCTCTACAACTGGAACGCTGCGGTGGACACGTTCAACACGGACTACGGGGAGTTGAGCGTGGATCAAGACTACAATCATGCGGCCTCAGTGAATTTCAGCGGTCATCGCAGGGGCATCTGCCCTGCGGGGTGGCATTTGCCGAGTGATGCGGAATGGACACAGCTGACTAACTATGTAAGCAGCCAAAGCGAATATACTTGCAGCGGCAACAGCAGCTACATCGCCAAGGCGTTGGCCTCCACGGAAGGGTGGAACACATCCATGAACAGCTGTGCGGTGGGCAATGCCCCGAGCGGCAACAACGCCACGGGCTTTTCCGCCGTTCCGGCAGGCAACTGCAGCGGTTCGTCGTTCTCCACCGCGGGCAACTACGCCGGCTTCCGGAGTGCTACGCAGAGCGCGAGCCTCCCGTACTACGCCTACTACCGCGGCCTGGACTACCCCAACGCGGGCGTGTACAGGCACCTCAACGGCAAGTACTACGGTCGGTCAGTCCGCTGTCTCCGCGATTAAAAAAAACAGATTCCAAAACCGGAAGGCCGACGATAGGAGGCCAACCGGTTTTGTCCTTTTGGGAGAGCATCGCCCGTGCGCGATAGCGCCGGGGTGGTAATTAAGAATTAAAAATGCATAATTAAGAATGAGGGCGTGGCCGGGGGCTGCGCCTTTTGTTTCGTAATGATGAATGCTGAATGATGAATGATGAAAGAAAGAGCGAAGAATGAAAAATGAATATTTATGGCAAATTCGTGGTGAATTCGTGACAATTCGTGTTTAGAAAGCGCGTCCCCTTGCGAGACGGAGGTTCCGTTTGGCCGGTCAAGGCGTCGCGTTAACGTTATGTTGTGGGTGTCGGAAATGCGTGTCGTTTTCGGTTGAGGAGGGTGGCCAAACGGAATGGTGCATTTGCTGTTCGTTTCTGTTTGCGTTTGCGGGTGGCACGGTTGGTCGGTTGTCCTTGCTCTTGCGGGTTGTGCGGGTTGCGATGTCTTCTGCTCTTGTTCGGAGAAGATGTATTTTCGTTAACTTGCCATTGGTATTTTTTGTACTTTTGCAGAAAAATAAAAGGTAACTATATACCTATAAAAGGAACATTCTAAATAGTAATCGTTGAACAAATAACATCCACAATGACAAAACAATTCTTCATCATAGTTCTTGTTTTTCTCATGGTAGGCTCCCCTGACTTCGTCACAAAAAAATCTTCAAATTTATAATTTGCTTGTAATGAGTAAAATACTTTTGTCAAGGCACCCAAAATGGGTGTCCCGATGTTTTTTTGAGTATTTTTGCGAACAAATTACAAGTGATGTTTGTCCGACAAAAAAAGAACAAGTCAGGTTCGACGAGCGTTGTCGTTGTCAGAAAGGACAAAGGCAGATATAAGCTCGTCAAAACGATGGGGAGCAGTTCTG
>JAEEII010000168.1 GCA_016281295.1 Bacteroidales bacterium | reverse complement strand
TTTTAGTTATGCTCAATACAAAGCAAGTCTTAAATTTGTTAAGACTGCTGAGGTTTGGGATTGCCAAACCAAAGAATGTTTGGAAATTTTCTGCTAACCTCTTGACAACAGGCACAAAGTGTGCTATACTATAATCACAAAGAAACAAAGGAGAGAAAATAAAATGGAAAAGTTTGACAAGCGTATGCTCAAAAAGGAAGGCGAGGAGCTTCAGCAGTATCTCGCTTTTCGCCGCAAGGCTGGTCGCATCCCTGCCAAGAAAGGCAAGGGGTCTTATAATAGACGAAAAGAGCGCACGATAGAGCGGAGCGCTCTTTGACTTTTTTAAAATTTTTTGTTATAATAATGTTAGGAAGGTGATAAATAATGATATTTAAAAAATAGTATTTTGTTTATTTAACAACAAATTTAATAAATGGGAAAAAATACATTGGAAAACATTATGGCTTGTTAGATGATGGGTATTTAGGGAGCGGGAAAGTATTTAAAGAAGCCGTTTAGAAATATGGAAAAGAAAATTTTTCTCGTTAGATTTTAGAATTTTGTTTAAATCAAAAAGATTTGAATGAAGCAGAAAAAAGATGGATAAAAATTTTCAACGCTGTGGAAGACCCTAATTTTTATAACCTTGAAGCCGGAGGCCAAGGAGGTTAGAATTATCAAACACTAAAAAACTGGTATTTAAATAATCCAGAAAAAGGAAAAGAAATCAATTTAAAAAATGCTATTAGAGTTAATGAATGGAGATAGGAACATCCAGAAGTAATAGAAAAAGCAGTTACCGCAATGTAGGCGGGATACCAAAAATGGAGACAAGAGCATCCAGAATAGTATGAAAAAAAGAAATAGAAAATAATTACAACACAAGGCACTCGTGTAAAATGTATTGAAACAGGAGAAATTTTTTGTAGTATAAGTGAGGCTGCCCGGGCATACAATTTATCGCCAAGTCAAATTAGCCGAGTAATTAATGGATAGAGAAAACACGCTGGAAAACTGAAAAATGGCACTAAATTAACTTGGGAAAAAATAAATAAAACCTCTTGACAACATCAAGAGGTTTTGCTATAATATAAATGTAAAAGATAAGAACTTTAAGAAAGAGGTGGCGTAGAATGATGAATCCTGTAAGACTGTTTAAGGTCGTCCTGCGTATCATTGATGATAATGATGAGAGCAGGATCGTTCGTCCCAAGGTTGTGGCCCGCACCGCGGAAGATGCGAAGGGCTATGCGATCCAGTGGTTTGAGGCTGAGGGTTATGCCGTTCAGTTTCAGCGCATTGAGCCTGTATATCTGCGAGAGGGGACGGTGGTTCTGTAATGGTGAGACAAGTAAAAATTAAGGATAGCGAGGGCTATATTCTCGGCGGGATTCTGGTGGATGATGACCCCGACAACGCCTTTGTCATCTGCGGGTGCTGTGGGAGCATCTTCCCGATGGACGAAGAAGGCCATGAGGATACTTTCCAAATCTTGGAAATCTATCCCGACTGGATAAACATCAGTGACGCTATCCGAGGCGACACGTAAGAGAGTTTACATAACTCTCTCATCGCCCGGGCACTTTGTCAAAACATTAACAATCATTTTTTCAAAAACTACTTGACATTATTACCCCCGTATGCTATACTATAATTGTCCTGAGGGAGGGGCCCTAAACCCTTAGAACTGTGGAGGGAAGCCAACATCTCCCTGCGAGTATCAAATAATGTGTGTTGGTGGCGTTTACGTGATAGGGTCTTACCAGAGACGAACACTTGTTTTAAGAGGAAACAAGGGATAAAAACTGTCTGGTTGACTTGTGGCTTTTTAGTAGGTGTTTTGCCCTTCAAGATGAAGACGGAAAACAATCCTACAACTTCAAAAAAGGTCTTGACAACACTCCAAGAGTGTGTTATAATAAATACAGAAATTAAGAAAAGGAGATTTTCAAAATGATGAAGATTAACTACAAGGAAGTCTGCGTTGTCACTGCCTGCCCCTTCTGCGGCCACGCCCACGAGGTTGAGGTCAATGAGATGGACTACTGGGACTGGCAGGATGGCGAGCTGGCGCAGAACGCCTTCCCCTATCTCTCTGCGGACGAGCGGGAAATGCTCATCAGCGGCATCTGCCCCACCTGCTGGGACGAGATGTTCGGCTCTGGTGAGGAGCCCGACCCCGATGACCACCCTATTCAGCAGGGTATGCTCGGCGTAGTTGATGACTACGCTCTGGAATTCATGGAACACATGGAGGACTAAAAAAATGCGTGTGTGTGTTGGTGACATCATCACCGCCCTCGGCCACTCCTACACCGTGGGCAAAATCATCTATCAGGATTGCTACATGGGCAATTATGATGTGGAATTTCTGGATGACCGCGGGGGCTATCATCACTGGAAGTCCGAGTTTGATGGTGGCCGTATCATTCCGAATGGGGGTGAAGAGTAATGAGAGTTTCTGTGTGTGCGCGCGTGGTTTACCGCTATGAGGTCGAAATCCCCGATGGGGTTGACCTTGAATGCTATGCCGATAGCGCTGACCCTGTCTACCCCCGCTTTGTGAAAGCGCTGGTCAATGAGGGGCTGAACTACGAGGGGGAGATTGTCTCCATCGTTGACGCTGAGACCGACGAAGTTTATTACGCCGAGTAAGCGCAGTTTACATAACTGCGCTTTTGCGCCCGGGCGGTCAAATACTTCAAAAATTTTAAGTATTTTGCCGCAATTTTTTTTCAAATCTATCTTGACACCGCTCCAAAAGGATGGTATAATGGACTTACAAAAACAAGAAAGGGAATGTAAAAAATGAAGAAGATGAACACCTATCAGATTCTTATTGAACTGGACAACGGCATCGTAATGGATTCTACCAACAAGAACGACAAGGTAGATGTGGCGGTGGAAACCTTTAATCAGATGGCGGTTCCCAACAGCCATTTGAAGGTGTATCGGCTGGATGAATCAGGGATGGGCTATTCTCTGGTTCATGCGAAAAAGATTGAGGGCGCACCCACTCCCGCCCCCGAAAGACGCCTTATTGGTTTCGGTAGGTGGTAAAAAAAATTCAAAACACCTATTGACATTTCCAAAGTTTTATGTTATAATAAAAGCACAGTGAGGGAAACGAAGGTAAGCCCCACTGAAATAAAAAGGAGATTTGAAAAATGAATGCTAACCTCTACGAAAAGACTTATGTGAGCGTGAAGAATGCTGTCCATGATACCGAGTATCTTGACAGGCTGGTAAATATCCTGCGCTCCAATCGTGAGCCGATGACCTGCGCTGACCTCGGCGGTCGTGTTTTTGGCGACCAGTATCACAGCTATTACATGGGCAAGTCCTGTCAGGGCAGGATGGGCCAGATGCTCCGCCATCTGCGGCAGGGCGGTTTCATCAAGGTTGACCTCATTGACGGCGCTCCTGTGGAAGTTTCTTCTTGGGAGTGGGTTGATGCTGCTGGTGCGCCTCCCGCTAAGATTAAGGTGCATGACGAGGATGGTAACGAATACCTCATTGCTAATCCCAAGTACGATTACCGTTGTCACGGCGGGAACTATGAGGAAGTGAAAAAGACCATCATCCCCAAGGTTAAGGTCTATCTTTGGGTTGCGGAGTAATCCGTGGCCCTTTGGCCCGGGCGCCGCCGATTGTTAAAAAAATAACTTTCAAAAAGGTATTGACTTCTGGTGAAAATCTGCTATAATAATAAGTGTCAAGGGGAGAGGGCGTAGGCAACTGAGAAGCCCCGCGAAGGCGCCGATGCGTGGTGATGAAGTCTGGGACACCCTCGAAAAAAATTTTTGGAGAAAGACCAAAACCCCTTGACAAGCCCACAGAAATGTGGTATAATGTAAATGTCAAGAGGGGAACCGAACAGGACAAGTAAGGCACCGCGGATGACCCCAAAGCGACGAGAGGTTGATAAAAGTTTAAAACCCTCTTGACAACGCCACAAACTTGTGGTATAATGTAAATGTAAATGAGGGAAGCCCCCGACAGGCGAGGGTCACTGTTCAAGTCAGTAAAGCGGTCACGATGGGTTCAACTCCCACTCCCCTCAAAAAAAGTTAAAAAACCCCTTGACAAATGAAGTCAAGTGTGGTATAATAAGGATGTAAGCAAGAGGGAAAAGAAAATCCCCTGCTGATAAAAGCCTTGCCGTCGCTAAAAGGCGTGAGAATCTGGCGACAAAAAAAATGAAAGAGGTAGATACTATGGAAAAGACCATGACCATTCGTGAGGGCTTTGAGTTCGCTCGTGACCACTTCGCCGAGCTGGGTGACGCCAAGATGGTGGCGTTCTTCGAGGGTCGGCTGGAGCAGGTGGCGAAGAAGAACTCCGCCGAGCGTAAGCCCACCGCCAAGCAGGTTGCCAATGAGGGCATCAAGTCCGCTATCTGCGACTGGATGACCGAGGGCGTGACCTACACCGCCGCCGATGTAGCGAAGGAGTGCCCTGCCTGTGAGGGTCTGACTGTTCAGCGTGTGAGTGCCCTGCTGTCCCAGCTGGGCAAGAGCGGTGCGCTGACTGTCACCGAGGAGAAGCGGAAGCACTACTACTCCATCGGTGAGTAATCACCGCTGACCTCTTGGGGGTTGGGTCAC
>JAEEII010000167.1 GCA_016281295.1 Bacteroidales bacterium | reverse complement strand
GACTGGGCGCATAGCAAGGGAGCCGTCATGAACGAGCTGCTTGCCGGTACCATGATGCATGAGTTCACATCATGCTACCAGCGTCTGCCAGATGAAGCGAAAGAGGTCTTCGGTGACACTCTTCTCGAACAACTGGCAACAGACGGCAACCATGTGGCGACCGTTGCTCTTGCTCTGATGTGCGAATATGTGGAACAAGCTACCTCTATTGCACAGACACATGGAGGTGGTGGCGGTGGTCCTGGTGGTGGCTGGCGAAAGAAGGATGACGAGGACGAACGCATGTTTGCCCGTCGCTCTTTGGCTATGGCCAGGCGCATGTGCAGACCTTCAGGCAGACGCAAGAAAATGTAATTCAGAGATCAAGTAACATTCAAATAACAAAATCAAAATCATCAAAACTATGACAGGAAAAATATTATTTCTTTCCGCATTGTGCCTTACTGCCATGACAGTTAAGGCAAACGATGCCAATACGGCATCTGACAGTATTACGAAGCAGGTAAGTGTCACTTCGGAGCAGTATCTCCAGACACTGAAACCCACATATCTCATGAATGTAAGCGAAGCAGCCAACTGGGGTAGAAATTGGTTTATAGAATTAAAGGGCGGGGCTTCTGCTTTTCTGGGATCGCCTATCGGCTGCGGTGATGTGTTCGACCGTCTTTCTCCAGCTCTTCAAGTTGGGTTGGGCAAATGGTTCACACCCGCAGTCGGTGGACGTGTGGCTTATCAGGGATTGTCGTTCAAGAATGGCGAGTTCAAGAAGATGGACTATCACTTTGTTCATGTTGACTTTCTCTACGACCTTACCTCCGGCATCAATTGCAATGACCTCGGTCTGTCCCGATGGGACGTGATACCTTACCTCGGTGTGGGCATGATCTACAACCCAGACTGGCATTCAGCCTGTATGTGTTCCGGCCATGCAAGTGGCAGCCATCCTTTTGCTTTTTCCTACGGTTTGGAATGCCGCTACCGACTTACTGACCGTATGCACATCGTAGGAGAACTCAGTGGAATGACCACAGCCAAGAACTTCGATTGTGTGGGAGCATCCTCGAAGTTCGGGGATAACATGTTGACTCTTTCTGCCGGTCTCTCGTTCACATTAGGCAAAGTAGGCCACAAGCGCATTGTGGATGCGAACCCTTACATTGCTCAGAACGAATGGCTGATTGCATATGCCGACCGTCTTACTGAACGTAACAGCCATCTAGCCCAAAAGCATAAGGAGGATGAGCATATCAAAGCTGAGTACCGCAAGATCCTGGAGATAGAAGGTCTGCTTGACTTTTATAAGGACAGGATTGGAGACAAGGGCGATGATAAAGAACGCTCCCTCTATCCTCGTAATGACTATTCAGGGCTGAACTCGCTACGTGCTCGCCTTAACAACAAAGGATGGGATGGGAATCCTGAAACAATGCCCAAAGCGATGAAAAAGCGAACGGTGGACACAACGAATGTGAATGATGACAACGAGACTGAAGGAATTGACCCACTGTTTGCTGCCAGCTCCTCAGACGGTTATCTTTCGGCCATGATAAACGGCTTGGAATATATCGGCGCACCCATCTATTTCTTCTTCCAAATGGGTACGGATGAACTCACAGAAGTATCTCAGCTGCTCAACATTGACGAGATTGCACGTGTTGCCAAAGCTCATCACCTAAAGGTCCGTATTTCGGGTGCTGCCGATTCCGCGACCGGCAATGAGAATATCAACAACAGCCTGTCAAGAAAACGTGCCGACTATATCAAGACCCTCATGGTGCAGCGTGGTATCGAAGAGTCTTTAATCACGACTACCTATGAAGGTGGTATCAATGAATATTCGCCAGTCCAGGCGAACCGACAGACCTGTGTGACACTATCATTCTAAACCAGGAGATCGTTATGATAATTAGTCCAAAGCATTTCCCTCCAATTGCCTTGTTCTCTCATAGGAAAACAAAGGTATTATTAGATTACACATTAATCAATCCTACAAAGAGCGAACTGAATATGTTACGAAAGGCTATGCATATACTTATAGCTGAAAGTCGCAAAAACATATTCACCGTTTCAACTGGGATAAGGAGGTTAATTGTTCCAAATAGAGAAAAACTGGCCGATGCATACTGGAATAATCCCGAGAAAGAATCTTTCGCTGGTGCATACATATCTACAGGAGATGCCTTTCCTGTACTTCTGCTATATAATTTTATTCCTTGTAGAGACATCAATCCGAAAACGGGAAAGGAGAGCGAATGCTTGGACTACTATTTTGCCAACATAGAGGGAAACAACATGGTAACAGCAGAAGGTGTCATACGATTGTTCTACCACGGCGATGAGAATTACACATTACAATTTGGCATTACAACGATAAAAGGTGAACTACACGAAAAAAGGATAGAACAATGCCGTAATAATATGTTTTATCTCTTAGATGTAAGTCTTTTCTTGAAATATGCGGACGTTGAAGTCATAAACATTTATGGCAATCAACGAAAAACCTTACCTGACAAATCGGATGTTGTTGAGAACAAGTCTGGAGTACGAGTACAATACATAGACAGCAGATGGGTTCGTGAAATCATTCGAACTGAAGGGTTTAAGGTCAGAGGACATTTCCGGCTTCAACCCATAAAGGACGAAGAAGGAGAATGGACACGTAAGCTTATCTATATTAACGAATTTGAGAAACACGGCTACCATCGCCGGGCACTCAAAATGCTGGAGAATAATACTGACCTCCAATGATTTAACTTCATATAAAGAGGGAGTCTGCTCGTGATGAGTAGGCTCCCTCAATCTTTTGATGTACCATCAGGGTTGCTAACGTCCTCGATGGAAGTGGATTTCTTCCTGTTCCTCCTGCTTTGGAGGAGTTTTTGCAGCAATCTGCTCCTTGGTATTGTCAACAACGACTTCTTGGGTATAGCCCTTGTCCTTCTCATCAGACAGGGCTTCCATATAGCCCCCCAGACTGAACTTGACAGATACGGTATCGACAGCAAGGTAAGGTGACTCGCCTCGGTCAGTCAGGGCATTCTCGTTTCTCTCACCGAAAGCCGGATAACGGTTGAGTTCTTTGTCTTGTCCTTCCTCGATTTCCGGGATGAACCCGTCAGGGAAGTTCTTTTCAAGGAACTTGTCAACCATTTCCTGCTCATGGTCGCTGATACCACTGGCATCACCATTCACGATATATGGCAAAGCCCACTTGGGAATATCATAGCTGCCATAGTTGGCAGTCACCTGATTGGTTGCCTCATGCTGTACATCCTGGGTCTTGTCCAGCTCCAGCTGAACCTTGTCGATGTGCTGATTGATCATTCCTGAAGCTTTCTTCACATCTTGAAGAACAGTCTTGATGAAGGACGGTTCTTCTTTGAGGGAGTCGAGCCAGTTTTTCAGATAAGGCAGACTGTCTTCCTTCAAGGTCTTGCTCATGCCGTAGCGTTGTGAGACAAGGGCCGCTGACATTTCAGCCACCAATTCTTCCTGCGCATATTCCTTTGAGCCAAAAGCACTTGGCTTCAGTCGGTTCAACTGATTCTCTGCACCTGTAGAATGGGCCATTTCGTGCGCAAGATTGCAGTAGAATGACTCGCCATTCTTAAACTGGCGCTTCTCAGGAACAACAATCTCATTCTTGCTGATAGAGTAGTAGGCATTGTCACCATACTTAGGCTTGATGGGACAAATCCACTTGTTTTCAGCAATCATGTGGTCAACGGCAGGGAAAGAAAACACTTCACCTTCCTGCTGGACAGGACGGGTGACCTCATTCTGCTCCTGGAGTTTCTTGAAGAGTTCAGGACGGGCTTCCTTCAGGTTCGTCTGCCCTTCAACATTGAAGACGTTGTAGGTCTGAAGCTTTGGATAGACATTGTATTTGGCTCTGTCTTCCTCTGTCATCCGCTTATAGTCATCATACTTGATTTTCTCCTTCGTCTCTTTATCGACAACGGTGAAAGTCGTGATGAAGACTGGAAAACTCTTGGTTCCCTTATTGACAGACACCAGAGGCAGGTTGTTACCTTCACTGTCCTTGGCTTCCTGCTTGACTCCTTGCTTGTCCTTCACATAGTTCAAGCCGGTGATACGGTCGAAGGTCGCCCAAACAGGTAACTTGAAGCCCTCCTTTTCGGCATGGAGCATTAACATCATGCTGTTCATTCCGTTGTACTCCCTTCCGCTCAGGTTCTTGGGAAGGGATGCTGACACCCCTTCCGTGAACCACGGCTTTTTCCAGTCTGCCTGAATCGTTTCAAGCTTGCCGATGAGCAATTCAGCAAACTTGTCTAAGGTACGGTCTTCAGCAGACTTACCGTCACTGTTATAATTCTTCCTTCCTGCCATAGCTACTGAGCATTAGTCCCTCCACCTTGGTATGGCTGTTTCTCCCACTTGGAAAGCTCTGCCACACGACAGGTGATGTCGAGACGGTCATTGTAAATAGACAGCTGGAGCTCGCCCTTGGCATCGATGCCGCACTTGCCTTGCATCCATT
>JAEEII010000016.1 GCA_016281295.1 Bacteroidales bacterium | reverse complement strand
GCCTTTGACCAGTTTAAGAAACGACACGCCTCAGAGGTGAAGCTGCTGATTGTTGGGGAGAAACGATGGTGGACTGAACCGATACAGCAGGCTTACGATGCCATGAGCTGCAAGGACGAGGTGGTCTTCACAGGCAGGCTGAGTGCAGAAGAGCTGCATCAAGTGACTGCCTCGGCGTTGGCCTCGGTGTATGTGTCTTATTTTGAGGGATTTGGAATACCTATTCTCGAGGCCTTCAAATGCGACACCCCGGTGATTACCTCTAATGTCACCTCCATGCCTGAGGTAGCAGGTGATGCCGCCTTGCTAGTGGATCCCTTCAACGAGGCCTCCATCGCTGACGCAATGGAAAAAGTCTTGGATGAGCGTGTGAGACAAGAATTGATAGAGAAAGGCCGTGCGCGTGCCCGTGATTTCTCATGGGACCAGACGGCAGAAACGATATGGAATTGTTTGATGAAAGGTTATAACAATGGAACAAATCATCATGTACCCAGGTGACACCCAGAAAGACGTGGTGGACTGGAAAACGACACAAGGACAGCATATTACAGCTGTGGTAAGAAACATCCTCGTGCTAGGCTCTGGCGGCCGCGAGCATGCCTTGGCTTGGAAACTGGCTCAAAGCGATGGTGTGAAGGTGTATATCGCTCCTGGCAATGCGGGTACCGCTGAGGTGGGAACGAATGTAAACATCAAGGTGAGCGACTTCGAGGGTGTCAAGCGGTTTTGTCTGGATCATGAGATCAGCCTCGTCGTCGTCGGTCCCGAACAACCACTGGTCGATGGCATCGTCGATTTCTTCAAGACGGATGAACAGCTGAAGTCCATCCGGGTCGTCGGTCCCGACCGCAAAGGCGCGCAACTCGAAGGCAGCAAGGCCTTTGCCAAGGTCTTCATGGAGAAAAACGGCATCCCAACGGCACGTTGCCTCACTGTCACCAAAGACAACATGGAGGCTGGTGTGGAGTTCCTGAAGTCGCTCAAGGCTCCTTACGTGCTGAAAGCCGATGGCTTGGCAGCAGGCAAGGGAGTCCTCATCCTCGATTCGTTAGAGGAAGCTATCCATGAGCTGGGTGACATGCTGGAAGGCAAATTCGGCAACGCCTCTGCTACCGTGGTCATTGAGGAGTTCCTCAAAGGCATTGAATGCTCTGTGTTTGTGCTGACTGATGGCGCACATGCTGTGCTGCTTCCCGAGGCTAAGGACTACAAACGCATCGGAGATGGCGACAAGGGCTTGAACACCGGCGGTATGGGGGCAGTGTCACCTGTTCCGTTCTGCACACCGGAGTTCATGAAGAAAGTGGAAGACCGTATCGTTAAACCCACCTTGCATGGACTGAAATGTGAAAATGTCGATTATAAAGGATTTATCTTTCTTGGACTGATGAACTGTGGGGGAGACCCTTACGTCATCGAATACAACGTCCGTATGGGTGATCCCGAGACCGAAGCGGTGATGACTCGTATTGAAGGCGACTTTGCCGACATGCTGTATGCCTGTGCTGACGGCATGCTTGACAAGGTTCATTACGCCCAAAGCAAAGACACCGCGGTCACCGTCATGCTGGTGTCAGGAGGCTATCCTGAGGCATACGAGAAAGGTAAGGTGATGACGGGCATGGATCGGTTGAATGACTGTGTGGCTTTCCATGCAGGAACAGCCTTTAATGCTGAAGGACAGGTCGTTACCGCTGGTGGACGTGTCATTGCGATTACCGCTCATGGCAACACCATCGAGGAAGCCCGCGATAAAGCCTATCAAAATGTAAGTAAAATTCACTTCGATGGCGAAACCCACCGCTCCGACATCGGCTTAGACCTAACTCTAACCTCTAACCTCAAACTTTAACCCTCCCCTTGATTCGTTTTTTCAGAAATAGCTATATTGTTCAATACGTGGTGATTGCCTTGTTATGCATCGCCATTTGGATTCCATCGTTCATCACGCAAAATGTCGATGTGGCCTATCGCAACCCTGTTACACCTTTGTATAATTTGGTGGCGGATATCCTGGACTTCTGGCCATACGCCATGTTGCTGTTTGCTTTTTTCCTCAATGCCTTTGAGGTCTTGTTCTTTAACTCCATTTTGGCCTCCAACCAGATCATCAACAAGGTCAACACTTTAGGTGCGGTGGTCTTCCTATTGGTGATGAACCTCACCATGGAGCAGACCACCTTTTATCCCGTGCTGTTCGCCTCCGTGTTTTTGTTGATGTTTATCCATACGCTGTTCTCGATATATCAGACACCCCGTCCGGAGCTGTATTTGCTTAACGCCGGTTTTTATTTGTCTCTTGCCTCGATGTGTTGGTTCCCTTCTTTGCTGTTGGCCGTGTGGGGCATCATCGCTTTGGGCATCATCCAAAAAGGCTCGTTACGGTTGCATCTGATTCCGTTTATCGGCCTTTTGCTCCCTTATTTCTTTTATTTCTCGATGCATTTCCTCATGGGCGATTTGCTTCCCAGACTTCATGCCTACGTTGACTTCTTTAATAATATTGAACTGAGTATCAGTGGATTCACATTATTCAAGGCGGGCTTGTTGATATTCTTGCTGCTGGTAGTGGCCATGCCATTGTTGACACCTCGAAATTATAGTTTTGAGAAGACTATTTCGGTGAGAACGAAGGTCACGATGACCATCCTTTTATTGTTTTTCGGGGTTTTTATGTTGCTGTTGGAGCGTAACCCCATGCAAACTGGAGTGTTGTTTATCACCTTGAGTATTCTGTTCTCCTACGAGTTGGCTTATCTTGATGGCTTACGTTGGTCGAATGTCACTTTCGTGGTCTTTCTTTTGGCTGTGTTAGCTTTTCATTATTATCCTTTATTTGCTTGATTATGAATTTGCTAACTCATTATTCTGATTTCGTGGAAGCGGGCTGTGACGAGGCAGGTCGAGGCTGTTTGGCAGGACCCGTGGTGGCGGGTGCGGTGATTCTGAAGCCTGGGTCGGACTATCCTGAGCTAGATGATTCCAAGAAATTGACAGAAAAGAAACGGGTTCAGTTGCGTGAGCTGATTATCAACGAGGCTTTGGCGTATGGAGTGGGTGTCGTGACGGCGGCGGAAATCGATGAGATTAACATCTTGAATGCCTCTTTTTTGGCTATGCACCGTGCCCTCGACCAGTTGAGGGTGAGGCCTGAGTTCCTGCTCATCGACGGCAACCGTTTTAAAAAATACCAAGACTTGGATCATGTCTGTGTGGTGGGAGGTGACGCCAAATATCAGGCCATCGCGGCGGCTTCCATCCTGGCCAAGACCACTCGTGATCGGCTAATGGAAGAGTATGACCTGCGTTACCCCCAGTATCATTGGAAGAAAAACAAAGGCTATCCCACACCAGAGCATAAACAAGCCATCGCCGATTATGGCATCACGGAGCTGCATCGCAAGTCGTTTAACATGGCGATACAAATGAAATTGTTTTAAATAAATTAAGCGAATTTTTTTGATGTCGTCTCATCAAGAGAATCAATTCGCTTAATTCGCTTAATTCGCCGACCTTTTTTTCCCCGTAGCATTCGCTGACCTTTCTTTTTGCCGTTCAGCTGATAGGGCTAAATTGTTGATAATTCGCCGTTGTTTAAACCTGTTTTTTGTTGTACTTTTGCAGTATGCATAAACGATTGGTTCTGATATTGTTGTTGGTTTGCTCAACGTTGTTCTCCTGCTCCACCCGGGAGCCGTCAGTGTTTGACGCGATTCCGAAAGATACAGAGTTGTTTGTGGAAACAGCGTATCCTGAGGTGTTTCTCGGAGACTTGAAAGGAAAGACTTATGTAGAGCCTTTCTTGAGAATGGATGCTGATGTCGCATGGATTGCCAGCTTCGCCGCCCGTGCCGACAGCTTGCTGAAAACCGAACCTGGGCTGAGGACACGAATCCTTGACTCCCGCATGGTGTTGGCATCGGTTCCAGTGGAAGAGGTTTGCCGTGGGCTGCTGCTTGCCAAACTCTCCGACGAGCTCTCAGCATCTGAGCTGAGACGTTTTTTTAAGGCTCACGGCATCGTCTGTGACTATCGAAAGAAAGGAAAGACAGAGTGCTTCTATCTGCGTGAGCTGGACTCCCTGTATGTCTTTGCGGAAGACGGTTTCCTCGGCTTAACCAAAGACTTAAGGGTGGTGGAAAAGGTTTACGACCAGCTGGATGATCCTGTCAAAATCAACTCCTCAGAGCATCTGTCTCGTGTTCAGAAGACCCTCGGACAACACGTCAAGGCTCACGTCTATGACCATGACGAACGGGGGTGGATGGCCTTGGATGTCTTGCCCGGCAACGAAGAACTGGTGATGAACGGCTACTGCATCGCCTCGGACTCCACCTCGTCTTTGCGACCCTTGAAATATCAGCTGCCAGTGAAAAACTCCGTCGTGAACATCTTGCCGTATCATACCCAATTGATGCTCCATTATGGCATGTCGGACTACGCCTCCTATTGGCAGGCCTCCTGCGACCCCGTTGCGGTGCGAGCTCTGAACAAACGCTATGGCATCGATGTGGAGACGCAGCTGCTGAACTACCTCTCTGAGGTCTCGTTCAATATCATCGGCGAACAACATGCCCAGGCCTTCGTGGGACGAATGAACGACCCAGCCGCCGTGATTAAGTTCATGGACAGACTGGCCTCCAAGATGGGCGTGGCTTCAAACCAAAACTGCCAGGGATATGTGATCAGCGACCTTGGTGAGAAAGACTTTGTCCCTGTGGTGTTTGGCCCATCTTTCTCTTCCATGAAACGATGCTGCTACGCCATTGTTGACCAATACCTGGTGATTACTCCATCCGTGAGTGGCTTGCAGGAAATCATCGCCTGCTACCGCTCAGGACGCACCCTGGACCTGAACGAGAACTTTAAGTCGTTCCAGCAGCGGATGCTCGAGTCGTGCAATGTCACTTTGTTTGTCTCAGGCTCTGGAAACCAACATTATGTGAAAGACATGATGAGGGGTTCGCTGAGACACTATCTTGAGCAACATCCTAAGCTTCTGGACGATTTTCAGGCGGTTTCGATACAACTGGCATCCTCAAAGGACATGGTATATACCAATTGTTGTCTCTTTCATGGCACCATGGCGAATGATGAGAGCAGCGTCGGCTGGAAAGTCAACCTCGACGCTCCACTCAAAGGCAAGCCTTCCATTGTGACGGATCCGACCAGCGACCGCCGTTGTGTGGTTGCCTTCGATGTGCAACACACGATGTATCTTATCAACAACAAGGGTGAGATCCTCTGGAAACGTCCGCTTGATGAAGCGCCGCAAAGCGAGGTCTTTGCCGTGGATGCGCTCGGTAACGGACAGTCGCAGTATCTCTTTAACACCGCACATACCCTGCAGCTCATCGACCGTGAGGGTCATGACATGCCAGGCTATCCAATCCAGCTGCCCTTTGAAGCCTCCAATGGCCTTTCCGTCTTTGACTACAACAACAACAAAGACTACCGTTTGCTGCTCTGTGGCACCGACAGGCTGGTCTATAACTTTACAGTTCAGGGTGTTGAGGTGGAAGGCTGGAATCATCATCGCGCCGAGGATCAGGTGACACAACCCATCCAACATATCGTGGCTGCCGACAAGGACTATCTCATCGTGAACGACGTGAGCGGTGGCGTGCGCATCCTCGACCGTCAAGGCAGGATACGCATCCCCCTGGCATCCGACATGCAGAAATCTCCCCAAGCGGATATCTATGCCAACGCCACCAACCGCAGAAAAGGACTCTTCCTGACCTCCGACAAAGAAGGTAAGCTGCTGTATGTGGCCGACGACGGTACCTTGAACCGAACCGATTTCGGAACTTACTCGAACCAGCACTTCTTCCTCTATGAGGATTTCGACGGTGACAAAGACCCCGACTTCATCTTTCTCGACCACCAGGACCTGCATGTGTTCGACCGCTTCAAAAAAGAATTGTTTGCCTATCATTTCGATATGGACATCCATACCAAACCTGTCTTTTTCAACATCACTCGTAATAAACGGCTCTTCGGCATCGTTTCAGAAAAAGCCCGCGAGATCTATCTGATTGACCGCAGAGGCAAGATGATTGTGAACTCGGGTTTGGTGGGAGAGACCCCTTTCGCCGTGGGTAGTTTGAACAACGACGCGGAAATCAACTTGGTGACAGGGGTGGGTAACGCCTTGTTTAACTACGTAATTCATTGATACATAGGATGAGAGTGATCAGTGTGGTGATTTGGCTTCTGACACTGGTAGGGCTGCCAAAAGAGTTGAACGCCCAACCAGGGTTATCCGTCCATTTCCCACAACAGGCTGAAACGACGATGCGGTTGTCAGCCTATACGGGCCTCGACCTCGTTTTTGTGGATTCCATAAGAGGTGACGAGACAGGTCTGTTTCGTTATGACTCGATTCTTCCTTTGGGTATGTATGTTCTTGATAGTGGACAATTTAGTATGGAATTCCTTTCCGTCGGGAATCCACTGGAGTGTTTTGTGGATGGCCTCGATGACACACTTGATATCCGTTTTGTCGATTGTCCAGAGAACACCCGATGGAGGGCTTATCTCGCCCTTCGTGAAAAACACCAATACGGGCGCAAGGATCCTGAAACTTTTTGGCGACTGACCGACAGCTTGATGGAAGGTGTTCGTGACTATGCCACGGCGTTGATTCTGGTGGATCGTGATTCGGCGTTGCATGAGTCGGACTTTGCCGATGCTAGCCTTATTCCGACTAATGTGTTGACAACCAAGATAGTGTATTTTCTTGAACAATCTGATGCAGCGTTCGTTCCGGCTACCGACCAGTTGCTGAAGATGGCCAAGGTTAACATGGAGAGCTATGAGTTTGTGTTGCAATATCTACTGAAAGGCTTCACTGCTTTGGGGCTTTCGGAGGTGACGGACCATCTGTTGAACTTCCCGCAGATTGGAGAAGGGGAGATCACAGAGGAAGAAGGGATGCGCTTAGAACGTCTCACGGAGCCTTATCAGAAGGTGAGAGTGGGGGTGAAGGCCCCCGATTTTCAGGTGGTCAGTATCGATGGCAAGTCCTATCATCTTTATGAGTCGTCGGCACCGCATGTCATTGTGTTTTTCTGGGCGGTGGATTGCGAGTATTGTCACGACTTCTTGACCAATATCCGTAAAAACCTGGATCTTGAAAACGAGTATGAGTTGGTCACTTTTGCCATTGCTGATAGTGAAAAGGAAGTGCGTCGTGAGTTGAAAAAGTTAAAGCTTAAAGGTGTGCATTGTTACGATGCGGCTCGATGGGAGGGAAGGACCTTCCTGGATTATCATGTGATGTCAACCCCAACAGCCTTTGTGCTGGATGGTGACAAAACCATTGTTGCCAAACCGTATGACTGGGGGGAGATGAGAGCTGGGTTAGAGGTAAAAGGTACCCCGTTAGGGGTTAAATCTCGGTAGAAAAAGCCAGGGTAGCACGCTCCACCTCTCCACATTGGAGAGGGGGTCGGGGGGTGAGGTCTAAAGGGTACCGGGAGGTGAGGCCTGTAAGAATTGAGAATTGAGAATTAAATATTGATATAGAATGAGAAGAATTGATATGATTATTGCGATGCTGTTGGTGACAGGGTCGCTTTTTGCGCAAGACAAGGAGTCGCGTTGGGTTGACTCGGTGTATAACAGCCTTACCTTGGAGCAACGGGTTGGGCAGCTCATCTGCATGAGGGCTAACCAGCCTGACAAGCCTTTTTATGAGGAAGTGGGGAAGTATATCAAGAAATACAATATCGGTGGCGTGTGCTTCTTCAGGGCGGATGCCTTGCCGCAGGTGGAGAAGACCAACGAGTGGCAGGCGATGGCTCAGACTCCGTTGATGGTCAGCATTGACGCGGAATGGGGACTGGCCATGCGTGTGAGGAACACAGTGGCCTATCCTTACCAGATGACGCTGGGAGCTGTCACCGATGATGAGCTGCTTTATGCCATGGGACAACAGGTGGCAGAACAATGTAAGCGGATGGGTGTCCACGTCAACTTTGCGCCAGTGGCCGATGTCAACTCCAATGCCAAAAACCCTATCATCGGGATGCGCAGCTTTGGTGAGAACCCTCAGCGTGTGGGTGAGAAAGCTGCCGCATACGCCCTCGGCATGCAGAGCAAAGGAATGATCACCACCATGAAACACTTCCCGGGACATGGAAACACCGCCACGGACTCCCATCTGACACTGCCTACTGTGACACGTTCGTACGAGGAAGTCAAAGACATCGAGCTGGCTCCTTTCCGTTATCTCATTGAACGAGGTGTCAATGGCGTCATGGTGGGACATCTCTATTTCCCTGCCATCGAGAAGGTGGAGAACACCTCCTCTTCGCTGTCGAAAGGGGTGGTCACCGATCTTTTGAAAAATGAGATGGGTTTTGAAGGCCTGATCTTCACTGACGGATTGGATATGAAAGGCGTCTCCCAAACGGTGTCTGCCGACAGCGTTCCCTACGTGGCATTCCTGGCGGGTAACGATGTGCTGATTCTGCCGCATGACGTGCCTAAGGCCATCAAGCAAATCAAAGAAGGGGCAGAGCGTGACACCGAGATCATGGCTCGTCTTGAGGAGAGCTGCAAAAAGATATTAAAGTACAAATACCGTGCTGGTTTGAGCGGTGAGGTACAGGTGCCTGTCGCCAATCTTTCGGAAGACCTTGTAAAACAGGATTATAACGATTTACGCAAGGAGCTTTTCGCAGAAGCAGTCACCATGCTCCGTAACGAAGGTGCTGTGATCCCTCTTCAGGCTGAGAAGAAGATTGCTTTGGTGACCATCGGTAGGGAAAGGAACTCGAAAGACATGGGTGACGCTCTCGCCGAGGCTGGCTTGAAAGTGAAACGTTATTGTGTTGGGAAAGATAATGCCAAAGATGCTTTGACTTGGTTGAAAGAGTTAGAAGGGTATGACTTAGTAGTGGTGAATGTCTTGCAAACCAACATCTTCGCTGACAAAGATTTTGGTATCAATGCGGCAACAGTCGATTTCTTCAACAAGTTAGTGGCGCAGAATGATGTGATTTTGAACCTCTATGCCTGCCCTTATGCCCTCGACCGATTCCGTATCAACAACAGCGTGAAGGGCTTGCTGGTTGGGTATCAGGATGATGACGCCGTGGTCGAAGCGGTCAGCGAGATCCTGACTGGGAAGAGGACAGCCCAAGGCATTCTTCCTGTCTCTACCGCGAAGTTTGCCTGTGGCGCTGGTATCACCCCTGAAAGCTTCCCCACACCCATGCCTGCCTCTGCGCCAGTGCTGAGACCAGGTTCCCTCTCCATCGACCAAATCCCGTTGCCTAAAGGCAAGTTAGGCGTTGAGTATGAGAGACAACTGGATTCCATCGTGAAACTGGGTATCGACATGAAGGCTTATCCTGGATGCCAGGTGCTGGCTATGAAAGATGGTAAGGTGGTGTACGACAAATGTTTCGGTACTTTCACATACGGTGGCGGCACCAAAGTCGTCCCCGAAGATGTTTATGACATCGCTTCGCTGACCAAGATCTTCGCCTCTACGCTCGCCATCATGAAACTCTATGAAGATGGACTGCTCGACCTCAACAAGACCATGGGTGATTATTTCCCTTATCTGAATGCTTCTGACAAAGGTGCCATCAAGATCATCGACGTGCTGACACACCAGTCGGGCATGAAGTCGTGGATCCCCTTCCATCAACAGATCATCGATGAGAATGGGCCTATGGAGGAATTCTTTATCGATCATATCGACGAGAGCCATACGGTGCGCGTGGCCGAGAACCTCTATCTCCTCAATGACTATAAAGAGAGAATTATCGACTCCATCATGAAGAGCCCTATGAAGGAGAAGAAATATGTGTATTGCGACATGGGCTTCTATTTCGTGCCGGAGCTGGTGAAACAGCTTACCAACATGAGTTTGGAGGAATATCTCAAGGCTAAGTTCTACGACCCGATGCACTTGACCAGCATTGGATATTGTCCCTTGCATTGGAGGACTCGTGAAACCATCGTGCCGACCGAAGAAGACCTGATTTTCCGTAAACAGCTGCT
>JAEEII010000166.1 GCA_016281295.1 Bacteroidales bacterium | reverse complement strand
CCGGAAATTCAATGAAGAGAACAACGTCACCGAAGCTGGTGAGCACTTCACCCCGCGTGACTATGTCAAGCTGCTCGCCGACCTGGCCATAATCCCCATTGCCGATCAGATCGAGGACAACACCTATAGCATCTACGACGGCGCCTGCGGTACCGGCGGCATCCTTACCATCAGCGAAGAGGAAATGAAGCGCCTGGCCAAGGAGCGTGGTCGCAAGATCAACATCAATATCTTCGGTCAGGAACTCCAGCCGGAGACCTTCGCAACCTGTAAGGCCGACCTGATGATTTCCGGTGAGCGCCGTGCCTTCGATTATATCCTCAACGGCTCATCCCGTCAGTATATCGCCTTTGGCTCCACCATCTCCGAGGATGGCCACAAGGGCGAGACTTACGACTTCTGCATCTCAAATCCTCCGTTTGGCACGCCCTGGAAGGAAGACCTAAAGAAGTGGGGCCTGGCCGAGAGCGAGAAAAAGAAGATCTCCGACCATCGCTTCAAGTTTGTCTATGACGATGATCCGGAGTTCAACGTAATCCCTGGCATTGGAGACCCTCAGATGCTCTTCCTGGCCAATAACGTCAGTCGTATGAAGCACGGCACCAAACTGGGCACCCGCATCGTTGAGGTTCATAATGGCTCCTCTCTCTTCACCGGTGATGCTGGTGGAGGCGAAAGCAACTTGCGCCGCTACATCATCGAGAACGATATGCTGGAAGCCATCGTTGCCATGCCTGAGAAAGACTTCTACAATACCGGCATCGGCACATACATCTGGATTGTCACCAACCGCAAGGAAGCCCGGCGAAAAGGCAAGGTCCAGCTCATTGATGCTACGTCCATTAAGACTCCGCTTCGCAAGAATCTGGGTGAAAAGAACTGTGAGACCAACGAGGCCGACCGCAAGAAGATCCTGGATCTCCTGATGGCTTTTGAGGAGAATGAGTATAGTAAGATCTTCCCGAACGAGGAATTCGGCTACTGGGAAGTAGAACTCTTTAAACCTGCCAAGGATGAGGATGGCAACATCATTAAGGACAAGAAAGGCCGTGTAAAGATGGCCAAGGTAAAGGGAGAGGTGGAACAGATTCCGTTCACCTACCCTGGTGGCATCGAGGCTTTCCATAAGAACGAAGTCCTGCCTTATGAGCCTGAGGAAGTCTTTGGTGAGCCCACCATTGGTTATGAGCTCAGCTTCACAAAATACTTTTACAAACCTGTTCAGCTTCGCTCAATTGCAGATATTACGGTTGATATCCGGGATATCGAAAAGAGCACAGATGGGCTTTTAAGTGAGATTCTTGGGAGATAGGTTATGAAAAGGTACGAACACTATTCACTTGTTAGCAACCTGTTAACAAATGAGATCCCTTCTCATTGGGAAATGAAGCGGAATCGAGTCTTTCTGCATCCAAAGTTTATCTCAGTAGGACAGGATGCAAGTAAGTATTCTCTTCTTTCCCTCACAACTAATGGTATTATCTTACGTGATGTAGAGAGTGGAAAAGGGAAGTTCCCCAAAGACTTTGACTCGTATCAGGTCGTTGAGTCAAACGATATTGTTTTTTGTTTGTTCGATGTAGATGAAACGCCACGAACTGTTGGTCTTTCTTCTTTGAATGGGATGCTAACTGGTGCCTATGATGCGTTCTCTATTGCAGATACCGTTAATCCTCGTTTTATCAATTACTATTACACGGCAGTTGATGATATAAAAGCGCTACGTCCCTACTATACGGGTTTGCGAAAGGTTGTAAAGAAAGACAAGTTCATGGCAATATCAATCCCTATACCTCCTATTGAGGAGCAGGAAAAGATTGTTGCCTATCTTGATAAGAAAATCACTTTAATTGAATCTTGTAAATGCCAGAGAGAGAGAGAGTTACAAACTCTTAACGAATTAAAACAAGCAGAAATAGCCTCCGTCGTCACCCGAGGTCTCAACCCCAATGTCCCGATGAAGGACAGTGGAATATTTTGGCAGCCATTGATTCCCGATAACTGGACTGTTACAAAATTAAAGCATGTTTTGTCAAAATTAGATAGACCTCGTCAACCTGAAGATGAATTGTTGGTTTGTTCCAATTCTGGAGAAGTAAAGAAACGAGGTGATTCCAAATTGGGATTAGTGGCTGACTCTGACGAGATTTATCAAGGTGTTAAGCGTGGAGATTTGCTTATTCATGGAATGGATACATGGCACGGCGCCATCGCGGTCTCAGATTATGATGGGATGTGCACTCCTGTAGTGCACGTATGTGATAGCACTCAAAACAAAAAGTATATCGCATTGTATCTAAGGAATATGGCGTATCAAAAGGTATTCAAGCTAATTTCTAACGGCGTACGTCAAAATACAAGCGACTTTAGAAGTTGGGGAAAAGTGGGGACGATTCTTATCCCAATTCCACCTATTGAAGAACAAGATGCGATTGTTGAGTATATCGAATCAAAGAACTCCAAGATAGATAAAATGATAGACGCTCTTACGGCTGAAATTGAACGTCTTACCGAATATAAACAACGCTTGATATCAGATGTCGTGACTGGACAAGTTGATGTCAGGGGTGAAGAAATTGCATAAGCCTATGCCACACACAGACATGACAGAGAAAGGTCTTGAGACCATCATGGTAGAATACCTGCGTGACCATAACGGTTACGAGCAGGGCCAGTCTTCAGACTTTGACCGGGAGTACACCCTTGACCCGGCCCGCGTGGAGCGTTTTATTCGTGCCACTCAGCCGGATAAGGTAGAGCAGACAATGTGCTTTGCCGTGGAAAGCCAGAAGAAGAGTTTCTTCCGGCGCCTGTCGGAAAAGATAGCACAGGATGGCATTACTAATGTCCTCCGGAAAGGGTTCCGCTTCAACGGACTCCTTTTCGACCTGTACTATCCCATCCCGTCGGAGATGAACCCGTCAGCATTGGACTTCTACCAGAAGAACATCTTCAGCATCACACGCCAGCTTCATCACTCGGCGCAGCAGACCATGGATGCCCTGGATGTCTGTATCTTCCTCAACGGTTTCCCCATCATCACGGTGGAGCTCAAGAATCGCTATACTGGCCAAACCTACAAGAACGCCATCAAGCAGTACCTGGAAGACCGGCCGGCCACAGATCCTCTCTTCGCTCCGCGCCGCTGCGCTGTCCACTTTGCCGTGGATGACGATGAAATTTGGATGTGCTCTGAGCTGAAGGGCAAAGACAGCTGGTTCCTCCCGTTCAACAAGGGTGTGAACGGAGGTGCCGGCAACCCTTGGAAAGAGTCCAAGATCCTCACTGAATATCTCTGGCAGGAAATCCTGCAGAAAGACTCTCTTGCTGACATCCTGGAGAACTACGCGCAGGTTATCGAGAAAGAGGAAGAGGGCAAGCCCAAACCGGTCAAAAAGGTCATCTGGCCTCGCTATCACCAGCTAGACTGCGTCCGGAAACTCCTCTTTGAAACCCGTGCGAATACCATCGGCCAGCGCTTCCTAATTCAGCATAGTGCAGGCTCCGGCAAGAGCAACACCATCACCTGGCTGGCGTACCAGCTCGTCACGCTGGTGGAAAATGACGAGAACATCGTGGATTCCGTCATCGTAGTCACAGACCGCGTCAATCTGGACAAACAGATCCGCAACAACATTACGGCATTCAAGCGCCTCTCCAACATTGTCGCCTGGGCAGAAGACTCCGCTACGCTGCGGGAAGCCCTGCAGGGAGGCAAGAAGATTATCATCACTACCATCCATAAGTTCCAGTTCATCCTGGATGCCATCGGAGGCTCCCTGGCTGATCTCAATTTCGCTATCATTATCGATGAAGCCCATAGTTCCCAGAGCGGCTCAATGTCGGCCGACATGAACCTCGTGGTCTCCGGCAATGCAGAAGGAGAAGAAGAGGACATCGAAGACCGCATCCTGAAGATCATCAAGGGGCGTAAGATGGCTCCCAATGTGAATTACTACGCCTTCACCGCCACACCAAAGAACAAGACGCTGGAGATGTTCGGAAAGCCGGTCCAGCGTCCTGACGGCAAGATTGGCCACGAGCCATTCCACGAGTACACGATGAAGCAGGCTATCGAGGAAGGCTTCATCATGGACGTGCTGCGTAACTACACGCCATACAAGAGCTACTACAAGATTCTTAAGGCAATTGAGGCCGATCCGGAGTTCGATAAGAAACAGGCTCCCAAGAAGATTCGCGCTTTTGTGGAGCGCCAGCCGCAGACCATTCAGGAAAAGTCTCTGATTATCGTCAACCACTTCCTGGATAAGGTCATCGGCGCACATAAGGTCGGTGGTCAGGCTCGCGCTATGGTGGTCACCTCCAGCATCATCCGCGCCATCGAGTTCTACTACGCCATCAGCAAGCAGCTGGAGGAAATGCACAGCCCCTACAAGGCCGTGGTGGCATTCTCCGGCGAGAAAGAGTATGGTGGCAAGATGGTCACAGAAGCCACAATCAACGGATTCCCTTCATCAGAAATAGAGAAGAAGATTGAGACCGACCCTTACCGCATCCTTGTGGTGGCCAACAAGTTCCAAACGGGCTACGACCAGCCGTTACTGCACACGATGTACGTGGATAAGCAGCTCTCTGATGTGAAAGCCGTCCAGACG
Source organism: Bacteroidales bacterium (assembly GCA_016281295.1). The sequence goes on along the minus strand of JAEEII010000166.1, from coordinate 32,558 downwards.
CTTTCCCGCCTCAACCGCTGCCACCCCAAAAAGAAGGACACCTTTATCCTGGACTTCGCCAATGAGCCGGAAGACATCCAGCGTGCATTCCAGACTTACTACAAGGGCACCTCGCTCTCTCACGAAACTGATCCCAACAAGCTCAACGACCTGATTGAAATCGTTGAGGGTGCCAACATCTACACGGAGGAGGATGTCCAGGAGTTCAACAAACTCTACTGGACTGCAGCACCACGTGAGGAGCTGGATGTCATCATGAACCGCTGCGTGGCCCGTTTCAAGACGGAACTGAACGAAGACCAGCAGATCAAATGCAAGAGCGCAATCAAGAGCTATGTCCGCACATATCCCTTCCTGGCGGCCGTGATGCCCTTCATCAGCGTAGAATGGGAGAAACTCTACCACTTCTACTATTACCTGGGTACCAAGCTGCCTAAGCTGGCCATCGACGACTGGACAGAAGGCCTCATCGAAGCCATCGACTTCGACAAATACCGTGTAGTCGAGCAGGAAGAGGTCAACATCTCCCTGACAGATAAAAACACTGAGATTGACCCCGTGCCCGTTGGCACTGGCGGCGGAAAGTCAGAGCCTGAAATGGAAGCCCTCTCCAGAATCATTGACGACTTTAACACCCTCTACGGCGGCATCGAATGGGAACACGCCGACACCGTCCGCGCCCAGATCCAGCAGCTCCCGGACCTCCTGGCACAGAGCGAAGCCTTCGTCAACGCCGTCCGCAACTCCGACAGCGACACCGCCCAGATCCAGTGCAACACTGACCTCTTCCAGATCGTGATCAACATGATGGCCGAGCACACTGAATTTGCCCGCAACTACCTCGACAACGAGACCTTCCGCAACTTCGTCAACACCCGCGTCTTCCAGCAAGCTAGGACTATGGTATAGCCGGAATTTCTATTACAGATATGATACTGGTCGGATAATAAGACATATTGGATTATTTGAGAACGTTATAATATGAACACAAAAACACAGAACCGAGCTATAACCTATAGTTTACTGGCGCATATTAATTCTTCACGGACCTTAAGCGGTGGACCATTAGACATATTTGCCCCACTAGTAAAAAAAGCGCTTCACGTGTTTTTGGCAGAGAGAAAGAACACTGGCGCAGAGAGCCTTTCAGAACTAGCCGAGGTCATTTCCGAATTATATGGCATAAATATGCCAACACCTGTACTGAGTACTATTCTGAGGAGAATTGCTCAGGATATTAATGAGCCAGAACGAAGGTTGACTGTTTATTCAGATGGTAGTTTTCACATAAAACAGTTCTCTTTTGAGGATTATGACGAAGAAATCTCTCGTTGCCATGATAGCTATAAACAACTCGAGAATAAATTTAACAACTTTTGTTATCTTTTTGGGTATGCAGAAAGACCTTATTCGTCTGTTGTTGATTTGATTGAAAAGAATCGGGCTTCTGTTTCACGGTATCTTACTCATGAAACCGATGATATTCAATCTTCGGATGTAATAGCAGCTGAATTTATTAATTATTGCAAGAAAGATCCAGTTTCATATGATCAACTTCGCAACCTTTATTTGGGGTCAATGCTTACTTGCTATCTAGGATATAATCCTAGTGAAGCAAGAATGTCTGTTACTCTTTTATTAGATACGAATTTTGTGGTTAGTCTTCTTGATTTAAATACCCCAGAATCAACGATGACATGCAGAATGCTGCTTGATGTTTGTAGGAATCTTGGGTATACTTTTCATGTAATGTCAGATACAATTGACGAGATAAGGGCATTATTCTCAGCAAAAGCATCAACTTTTGAATCCAATTATTTGTCAAAAGCTATTTATAAAGAAGACATCCTCAATGCTTGCTCTCGAAGGAAGTTAAATGCCGCCGATTTATTACGAGTTTCGGATAATTTAGAGAATAGTCTTGGTAGTTATGGAATAAGCATTATAAAAGACCTTTCAAAGCAGCGAAACAAAGCAAAGTTCTCTAAAGAGTATGAACAGTTCCGAACAATTAGAAGATCGCAAAGCGCAGCACTTCATGATGCGCTAGCTATCCAGTATGTCAGAGATTTTCGTGGTGGGAAAAGAATACAAAGATTCGAAGATGTTAATTGTTGGTTTGTAAATAATACTATATCACATTATGAGGATGAAAAGCATAGGGATTCTCTTGTCTTTTCATCAGACAACTCATATCAGCCGGAATTCATTAAAGCAGATGACTTGCTTAGTATAATATGGCTCTCTTCCCCCGGAATAGATATCGAACAAGCAAATTCAATCGCTGAAATTGGATTAACTTCTTTGGCCGCCTATACAATTAGTCAATCGCTACCGAGGAAGAGGGTTATTCGTGAATTAGAGGAGAATATTGAAAAATACTCTAAAGAGGATTTGACTGATCGTGATATTGTATTACTCTCCTCAAGAATAGCAAGCAGACAAATAGACGATATTGAAGGGCTTAATGCGCTTGCCAACACTGATTCAACGCGTTTCAATTCTTCCTTGACCTCGGAGATTGACAAGGAGATACAGAGGCAAGAAGCTATTCAGGAACACTATCAAAAGATGGAGGCCGACATTCAGGAAGTAAAGAAGAATTATAAATCTTTAGAATTTGCAATTCAAGGGAACAGACAACAGTTGAAAGAAAAAGAAGATACTATTCAAAAACTTAGTAAAGAGAAAACTGAACTTGAAGATAGCTCTTCGAAACGACTTTCAGAATCTGAAAACAAATACAAAGCAGAACAAAAAAAGTCTCAACAATTACAGTCAACGATCATTGCTGAAAATGAAAGGCGGCAACTTCAAAAGGGAAAGTATATCGATAAAAAGCTCAAAAAGTGGCAGAACCGGCCAATTCTTGGAATCGTTATCTTTCTTTTGGTGTTAGTAGGAGGAGTATTGTGGATGATTAGAACGGGGTTTATTGGGGAAGATCAAGCATTCAATAATTCGGTTATAATTCCCGTGTTGATAAGTCTAGCTTCTTTATTTCTGGATGGGTATCTCATCAAACTTTTATTTGAGAGAAAAAATAATCCCGAACTTATAGAATACTTCAAGAAGAATCTTTGTATTCCAGAGGAGTTCCTGCCTCTCGAGTAATGTATTTATTTTAACTTTGCATTGTTATGAGCACGTTGATTCAACGCACAGACCAGGAAATCCTGATGAGTTTCGTGGCATCTTGTATCGAAGATGTCGCGGATAAGTATAATATGGATTATGCGGAGGTTTACGAGCGGATGAAAGCCGTCGGAATGATTGAGAACTATATTATTCCTCATTATGCTGTGCTTCATACGGAGAGCCGCGCAAATGTGACCGCTGGAATGATTGAAACCTTAAAGCGCTGGGAGGGACAGAAATGATTCTTTATCATGGAGCAACCGTGCGGGTTGAGCACCCGCTATGTGATTTCGGCAGGCCGGACCTAGATTTCGGCCGGAGATTCTATTTGACGGATTTGAAGATACAGGCCGAGGAATAGGCTGCCCGTCAGGCTGACTCTCGTAAAGAACCTGGCGTGTTGAACGTTTATGAGTTTGACCGGGAGTCAGCCATTAAGGAATATCGCTATCTGCTATTTCCGGCATACGATAGGGATTGGCTTCATTTCATTGTTGATAGCAGGAACCGTTTGAAGCCTTGGTCAGACTATGACATTATCGAGGGCGGTATTGCAAATGATCGCGTCGTTGATACTGTCAACTTGTTTTCCCTTGGCTTGATGGACGAAGAGACGGCGCTTTCCCGTCTCTCCGAGCATCAACCGAACAACCAGATCTGTATCCTGAATCAGGAAGTCATTGAAAAGTATCTTTCTTTCAAGGAGGTGATTGCATTATGAGTGCAGAAGAACGTATACAAGTACGCAATATTATTCCATGGAATCGAATAGGTTGTATCGTGGTCAAAATGTCCGAGCGCTTCCACATTTCATTGACGGATGCGCTGGATATCTTCTATAAAAGCAATACCTGCCGGCGTTTTCATGACGAGAAGACTGGTCTATACCTTTACGGGGATAATTACATCGTCGAAGAGCTAGTTCGGGAGTACCAGAACTAGCGACATTTCTGTTTTTACCATGGTTGCTTGGCATCAGAACCGTTTCGGGCCAGCCCTCTAACGAGGTGCTGGCCCGAATTGTCTACTGGATGGGGGCTGGTCTTGTCCCTCTTAACTGATAGTTGTGGCTCTCATACTTCCATCGCCACACAACTATATTAAAGTCTAAGTTATTCTCGGTTGATAGGGTTCTCAACCGGTCTACGATGTTTCCGAACCTAAGGCTATTAATAGGGCCACTGTTCATCATTGTATCCCATAGTCTTTGACTTATGAGCATATTTTGGGCAAACAAATTAGCCTCTCGTTCTTTGGGCGAATCTATTGAGTAAGTGTCACCGGATACAAAGATTTCATTATTATCATTATACATGTGCTTTTCAATGTGCCCGAGTTCATGGAGCACATTGAAAACCAGCCTGCTCATATCGTTAAAACGGTGTGTCGTGATAATGGCAGGGTGCTCACCAACCTTCATAGAAGCCGCATCAATAGGTGTTTTGTCCAACTTGGGAATCACAGAATAAACAATGCCGTACTTGTTTAAAATGTCGTGGATTTCAGCTTCACGAAGTTCTCCTGTATGCGCGCGCACCGCAATGTCGTGTGCAGCTATTTGCGCGTTGCCCTGAATGAATTGGCTTTGGGGAGAGTTCGCCCTGGATTCAATGTAGGCAAGCGTCAGCCATGTGGTCTGGTTCTTCTCATCCACATCACTCTTATCGCTCTTCTTGTAATTATAGTTCAATTTCTGGGCGAATTCCTGGTTCCTGATTTCAAGCGGCTTGAAGCCTAGGAATTCTTCCAGTTTCTGCAGTTTTTCCTGCACATACAGGACGGCACTGATCTTTAGCCGTTTGTAGAGCTCTGCCAGATTTAGGGTACTGGAGAGCATGTTCTCAGCAACGATAGCCGCTTTCTCGTTCTCGTCCCGTACGGCGATGTCTTTGACATCTCTGTCGTACTGGGTCTGCAATCTCATCCAAAAGTCGGCCGGAATGCCTAATGCGTCTTCCAACTTTTGTGCGATGGATGCGGTGATGTTTTCTCCTTTCAACAGCCTGGTCACGTTTGGAGCTTGCATCCCCATACGTTCAGCCAGCTCTTTCTGGGTCATAGACCTTGCCTTGATTTCATCTTTGATAATCTCGGAAGGATGAACGGCCCTGAAAGGGGTGTTGTTTGTGTCATTTGTCGCCATAGTGTTCATTGATTTCGATTAGCTTGATCCGAATTCCGCCATCGAATTCTTCAAAAATAAGTCTGTACTTTGTGTTATATCCAATTCTTACACTGCTCAGCCCACTTTTGTCATACTTGAGCTTTTCGTAGTGTAAGCTAGTGTAGGGTTTAAGATCTGATGTGTTAGTGGCAGCCCTGATAATCGCCATCACTTTACTCAGATCTCGCCAGAAGGTCTTATTACCTTTCAATTTTCGGTAACGTTTGTCGTCGCTCTTGCCGTAGGTAATTACCTCCTCAATTGCGATATCGGCATATTCTATAATGAGTGTTTGAACTTTCATTTGGCAAAGATAATACCAAATTATCAAACTTGATAATTTTTCGTGTTTTTTATTTGTATAATTCTCCTTTTCCCCTTATCTTTGCGAGTGAAATGACAGAATTCTAAAACGAAAGAGTTATGGAATACAAAAAACCAGAAGTTTTAGTAAAGAGCCACCTCCAGATGGCCGATTGTAAGAAGGGCCCCTGTGGAAGACCCTCCTGCTCCTCAAAACCTTCGGGTAAGCATTAATCCTTAGTGCGGTAGCGTTCTAGGCTACCGCACTTGGTTATGTCATATTACAAGTTACCATATATTCTGTATCGAGATTATCTTGATTTCGGTTATCTGACTGATAATCGAAATTTTGGGTATGACACGGCGTCTAAGAGCCGTGTCAAGGTCGGTGATCGGGTTTTGTCGAAGACCGGGAGTATGTTTTACTCGGTTTTAACGGAAACCCCTCAAACCGTTGAAGAAATTACCCTTCGCTTACTTGAAATGTTCGTTGGCGTTACGGCGACTGAGATAGAGAAAGATGTTGTAGCTTTTTTTCAAGAGTTAGCGAGGGATGGCTTCGTTGGATGTGGCCAAGGTGAGGTCGTATATCCTGTCTGTTTCTCCTATGCAGATAAGTCGCCAAAGACCCTGCATGAAGATGAAATAGAGAAAACAATCGAAGAAGAGGACTTCTATGAAAAGTGGGGACAGAATTATCATTTGTCCCGTGTCCATCTCGAAGTCTCTGCGCCTTGTAATGAACGATGTATTCATTGCTATTTTCCCGAGAACTATCGGAAAGGAGTCATGTCTAGGGAATTGTTCCTCCGGATTCTTGATCAGTGCAAAGAATGTAATGTTTTGAGTATTACTATAAGTGGTGGGGAACCAATGCTCAACCCTAATTTGCTGTTCTTCATCAAAGAGTGTCGTAAGAACAATATCTCTGTTAATCTGCTATCAAATCTTACTCTTCTATCGGATGAGATGCTTCAGGAGTTTGTGAAAACGCCGTTGCTTAGTATTCAGACCTCATTGTACTCTATGAATGCCGACGTGCATGATTCGATTACGACGGTAAAGGGTAGTTTTGAGAAGACTAAAAAAGCAATAGAGACATTATACCAGCACGATATCCCGATGCAAATCAATTGCCCGATTATGAAGCAAAATAAAGAGACATATCAGGATGTGCTCAATTGGGCCAGAGGAATGAATATTGAAGCAGATAGCGATTATATGCTATTCGGTTGCTTTGATGGCTCATGCGATAATTTGAAGTATCGACTGGAATTGTCTGAGCTTGAGCCTTTCATCGTTAAGGAATTAGAATCGGGAGAAAGCAAAGAGAAAGAGAATCGCAATATGGGACGGCGTGATTATACCATATGCCCAGTGTGCGTAAGTTCAGTTTGCATCTCAAATAAAGGCAATGTGTATCCTTGTGAGGGATGGCAGAGCCTTTCTCTTGGTAATATAAAAGATGCGCCCTTGAAACAGATATGGGAAAAATCCTCTGGCATCCATGAACTGAGGTCACTCTCTTATGATGACTTCCCAAAATGCCGTGTATGCAAAGACAAGGATTTCTGTTCCATCTGCCTGATAAGGAACGCTAACGAGAGCAAATCTGGTGATTATAAACGTATTAATTCATATTATTGTGAAATTGCAAGAATGAAGAGATTATACGCTATGAACAGACACTCTTAAATTTTATCGGTCACAACAAGATCAATCTCTAAGTCTTTCCATATTTGTTGACTCTAAGTCGCCAAAATGTCGCCAAAAATTGAGACACAAAAAGAGCTAACCGTTGAAAATCAGACAGTTAGCTCTTTTTAGGGTGCCTCGGGCGGGTGCTGCCATATCGGTGGCTGTTGGTATTCATCGAGAGTTCATCGGTGACTAATCAAATAGGTAGTTATTAATGAGTTATCTCATCGGTGAGCCCCTATCGAATAATCCCCGGAAAACGTGTCCGATCGTGTCCGTTTTTCCAGGGATGTGTCCAAATGTGTCCAGAAATGATTTCAATAAAGTAGCCTCGTTGGGAATCGAACCTATACTGACATTCTTTGTTTGGGGAACAATTAAAAGAGACAGTTATCCGCATTTTTGGCAATGTCATCGGCGTATTCGTCCAGAGACAGTCTGACGTATTTCTTGAAGGTATCATATTTCTTGTGACCGCTCAGCTTCATCATAAACTCTATCGAGAACTTTCCTGACAGATAGACATTGGTGATGAATGTCCTGCGCGCCGTGTGAAGAGAGACCATCTCCCATCTTGCCTTGATGGGGTGTCCTTCTTCATCATATTCAAATGATTCAAACCCCTTCTTGCGACGTTCTTTCTCCATTTTCTTTTCCTGGACAGTGAGGATCGTTCTCTCTTTCTTTGCCAAAGAAGGCACGGAATGAGAAAGACGCTCCAGAGTATTCTTGATGTTCCTGTTAAGACTTTCATCCCAGATGGTCGGAACGTTGTAACCGTACTTCTTAAGGAGAACAATGAGGTTATTGTCCAGAATAGGGATAATAACCTGGTCTTTGGTCTTCTTCTGAATGATGCGGATTACAGGTGTCCCATTGGCAGTTTCTCCAATACAGGATTCAGTTATCCTACAGAGATCGCTATATCGCAGACCCGTATAACAACCTATCAAGAAAATGTCTCGTACTTCCTCATCAAATCCGGTGAGTTTCATATCATAGAGTGCCTGAATCTCTTCCTTGGTCAAATAGATTCGATCCTTCATCTCATCATCCCGGGGAGTGGCGTACTTGATAAACGCCTTCGCTCTCGTGTTGGTGTGCCATCCCTGGTTCTCCGCATAAACCACAAATGCGTGAAATGCACGGATGTATCTCTGGATGGAACTCTTGCTATATCCATAATTCTCCAGATGAGCAATGAATCTGTCAACAAGAGGTTCATCGATATCGTTCCAATCAAAAGGATGATTCACAAGGTACTCGCACATTATTCGTTTGAACTGCTTGAGAATGTTCAATGAAAAGTGCGCAAATCTTTTCCCAAAAGAGTGGCGTCTTGTCCCTTGGACAGCACTATCAACATAGTATTTCAAGGAATTCTTGAAATTGTGTTTGATTGAGCGCACAACTTGCTCTTTTTGTTTCTCTTTTTCTATAAGAACAGCCCTTTGATCGGCAAGCACGACGTTATCAATAGCCGCGATAACGTTTTCTTCGGTCAGCCGGTGCCTTCTTCTCAAGTCTTTGATGGCAAACTCAATCTCTTGAATCTTTCTTGTATAGCCCAACTTATCAAGGAGATTACTGATTTTTCTTTCACTGCTGGATGCGGCACGCCACTTCTCAATGTCAACGGAGAGCATAAGATTTACCCATGAGACCTTATCTCCCATCCTCAGTTTTGTATAGAGGGTTGTCTTCCCTTCTATCTTCTTTGTCCTAACCAGTAGATTCATTATGATACAATTCTAATATACCCCTGTGCTTCAGCGGCAAGGACATCTTTCATAGAGTAAATCTTCTTCCTTCCATTAAGAGGAAGGGGAGCAATTTTCTTATCAATCTCCCAAGTGCGAAGTGTGTTTGGACAAATGTTCCATCTGGCGCAGAGTTCTTTTGCTGTGAGAGTTTTGTCCTCTTCCTGTGCTTTGTAGTTCTGCTCATTAATTACTTCTTTAACGGCCTCCTTTACAATGCTCTTCATTGCATAGCGTAGTCCCAGCAGAAGATAGTTTATGCTTCCTGCTGTCTTTTCATTTAGGATAAGGTCCATTGGAATCGGGACCTGGTCCATTTCTGTTTGATTCATTTGGTTCATATATCAACAATTTTTAATTATACATTCCCATTAAAAATAACAAAGGATCACCCGGATCTGCGGAGGTAGCATCTTCGCCACCTTCTCCGCCTTTTTCTTTCTCCATCTGTTGTTGCATAAGACGCAGTCTCATCGGAATGACATAGTCTCGATTACACCTGTCACAGCAGCGTCCTGGCCATACCGGTAGCGCGTCGTGTCCAAACCCGTCATATCTTTTATGACAGATGGGACACTTCCTTCTGGTATCAGGTCCTTTCCTTTTTTCCATCCCTCATCCTCCTATAGCCCGAACATGGCCTTAACCTTCTTCACCGTACTTTCACTGACATCCGCCAGTTTTGCAGTCTGGCGAATTGGGTATCCTCGCCGGAGAAGCTTGATGACTTCCTTGTACGCCTCCTCATAGACCTCCTTGGGTTTCTTATAACCGAGCTTGCGTCCAAGACCTGACTTGCCCGTCTCCTTGAGATGCTTGTCCACATAGACTTTTCGGCCACTGGATAGGCGGAAGTAGATCGCATCACGCTCAAGTTGAGCACAGGTGCCGAGCACGGCGCACATAATGGTGGCGAATGGGTTCTCCTTGTTGTCCTTATCATATATAGAGAACCCCTCCTTCTGGAAATAGATGTTCAGGTGGTTGTCCTTGCAGAAGCGGATGTTCGCCAAGACCTCATCCACGTTTCGTCCCAGGCGGGACAGTTCACTGATGAGGATTATGTCGACCCCATTCTCCACCGCATAAGCGAGACATTCATTGAGTATGAAACGATCCTTGTTCTTTCGGGCTCCGCTTATATGTTCTTCAAATTTCTTCTCCACGGTAATGCCGTTCTTGTCGGCATATGCCACCAAATCGAGAATCTGACGTTCTGTCGATTGTCTGTCGCCTGTCGAAGACACGCGTGCATAGATTACTGCCTTCATTTTTGGGTTGTTTTTGTTTTGAGTTGTTTTAAGTCTATAATGCGTTTTCACCACGCCGATTTCCGAGGTGTATTCTCTCTTTGACTGATTATACCTCATCGGGCTTGTCCAGGGTGGTGAGAAGTCTGGTCAGAAGCTTCACCGATTCCACGACGTGAAACTCGGGAGAATAAGAGTAGCGGGAATTGGCGCAGAGACCTGATAGGATGATCACGGCCAGGAAGCGGAACTCTTGGGGGCTGATTGGTTCTTTCATAATGTCGTTGATTAGTTTTACTCTATGACTTATAGTAGCGCGAACTGCGCCGTAACGAACCGATACGACGTCTTGTCATAGACTTTTTGTCCCAGGTTGTCCCACCTGTTCTAATGTTTTTTTGTGGGACAGCGGGACAAAAAGAAAGGAGCCCCACCAGAAGAGGCTCCTAATGTTTCGAGATCTCGACCCTGAAGAGACGGTCAGGGTATAAAAGCAAGATAAGCGAATCTAGCCGTTTATACCGACAACCGCAAGGCTTATGGACTCAATCTGATAAACTTCTTCTCTGGGTCTTCCGGAATTTTGTTTCTCTCCTTCTGCGCTACAACAAATGCAGGAGGTCTCTGGTCAAAAGAGGCCTCCTTGAGGTCATGTTCCACCTTGTCGGCGATTTCTTTCACCACACCATCCTTGTCAACTGACGGCAGTTCCGGGATTGTGCACAGATAGTTTCTTGCATAACTCTCCGCCTTTTCGCGAAGGTTATCTTTCGTTGTCGTACGGTCCTGGAATATCAATGTCTTGACTTGATTGATGCAGTCTGTCCACCAAGGACTACGGGCGAAGGAAATGACGTTCCCCTCCCTCATTTGAGTGAATTGATCTAAGCTGATAATGTTTTCTAGCGGTCTCATACTTTATTTACGATCCGCCAGTAATCCAACAAAACACAGTCTTAGGAAGAAGAGATGCTCAAGAGAGAGGGTTGTCGTGATGACTTCTTTTACTTTTTCTTAGTCCATCGGGTTGCTGCTGCCATGCTTCACGAACAGATGCATGATCTGGATCACGAAGAAGTCTAGATCATCTATCTCAATTCCATCTTCATCCCTATCGGAACCGATATGCTCTCCAAAGGAACTCTTACAGAGACATCCATCGATTGCAGGACAGTGCTCCGCCATGCTCTACTCCATAATGCTACAGCGCTGATTCTATTGCACAATCATCCTTCCGGCAATCCTAAGCCAAGTCAACAGGACATTCATTTCACGGATCAGCTCCGGAAAGCCTGTCTCCTGATAGACATCCGTCTTGTCGATCACGTCATAACCTCAAAGAAATCCTTCTATAGCTTTATCGAAGAGAAGGTATTCACATACTAAACACTCAAATCATGGAACAACTAAACAAGGCCGAACTGGCCGCCGTCCGCCAGGCCCTGTCCGATGAAAAGCGGAAGAAGGAGCTTGAAATTCGCGAAGCCGAGCAGAGGGCCGAACGGAAGGCGGTCCGGGAAACCAAGGAAGCCATCGAGCAGAAGGTGCAGGAGTACATCACCCGGACCACGGCGGAACAGAACGGCAGGGTTGCAAAGTTCCAGAAGGAACTGCAGGGGACGAACGAGCAGATCGAGAAGCTCGAGTCGTCTTCCTATGCGACCACCCTCGTCACCCACGCACTCATCATGGGCCTGAAGGACGAGAATGTCAAGGGGTTCAAGAAGGACGATGTGCTCGCCTTCTTCGTCGACCACTTGAACGGAAACGATTGGAAGGTCCGGATCCTCGAGGGCAACGGGATCGCCCGGAGCCTCCGGACCACGGCCCAGTTGGAGCGCGCCCGCGAGGTTGCCGCCAACCAGAGCAAGCCTTTGCCCAAGAAGAAGGGCGGTCTGAAGATGTAGGTCCCCGTCCCTGAAACCTTCGTTTATGGGAAGGTGAAGGATGAAAACCAAAAACACCGGTTCGTAAACCGGAAACAATCCCGCAATCGGTGTTTTTATCAAAGTACCACTATTACCCTTTAAAAGACAAAAATCAATGAAAGTCGGATATGCTCGAGTCTCCCTCCAGGACCAGAACCTCGACCGGAAGCGGGATTTGCCCCGGCAGGATGGGTGCGAATGGATCTATGAAGAAAAATAGAAATTGCGCGAGTCGGTGGCGACGAAACAAGGGAGTTGCACTGGAAAAGTAGTTCTCAAATAAAAAGCAGGAAGAGGAAAAAACCTCATTTACCCAACCATTCAAACATCATAATCGGATAAGAAGACAAGACAGAGAGTCTACAATCGGGCAATGACTCAAACTCATCGATTTGATGTTGAAGAATCGTACGTTGAGAGATACTTTCCATTTCCACAGGTGGATACTCGTTCACACCATTACAAATGAAATTCGCTTTCGCTACATTCTGAATTTTCAACAACTCCCAATATCGAGCTCGGCTATGTGCGTCTCCTTTCAGCACGAAGTCCATATTGGGATAAAAAGAGAAACTAGCCGTCACCCTCTTGAAAGAACGGCAATCCTCACGAGAAACAGTATACTGGTAATAGTTGCTATCAGGCAGTTCCTTCGTATACCGGATCGACTCAATCATCGGATAATTAATGTACAATTTGCCATGGTCCGTCTCCTCCCCGAAAAAATCCAGCAGGTACTCAAGTTGGCCATTAAGCACTTGTGGTGACCGATTGACGTCGTGGAAATCGTAATCAAAGAATAAGTATACTTCCGAGAATTGATCTGAGCGGGATACCCCTTCGAAAGGATTCGATGGCGTTCCTTCGTATTTATCTCTTAGGAGTTCTACGATATCAGCCCCGTCACCCAAATCAATCATTTCATGGTAAAGCGCATCGATATTACATCCATATACTACAGCAATCGTATCTCCTACGACGCCGCATACCTCCATCATTGTCCTGTACAATTTTAAATCAGGACGCTCTCCCTCCAATACAAACAGAATCATATCATAAACCCGTTCCCTCGATAAAGCTTCTCCAGATTATGTCCTAGACGTAATTCTTTGGACGTGCATTTGTTCAATGGTTTCACCTGCTTCCCATCGATTAGGAAATAACAGTCCGGTCGCAATAAGTCATTGGTCATAAGCGAAGTATTGTGCGTCGTCAAAATGACCTGGCACGATTTATCAAACAAACGCTTGCAGACCTCGAAAGCCAACTCATAATGATAGAAGGCATCAAACTCGTCGATAAAAACGAAAGAAACATCATAAAGCTTTGAAAGCCAATAGTATAGAAGAGTCAGAGAAGCCGTTCCTGTCGATTCAATTGCGGAGAAGGCAATCTTCTTCCCGTCGATTAAACAAAACAGAAACCGATCTCCGCGTTGTGGCTTTGCAAATGTAAACTTCTGTCCACTCACGGAATAAACGAAATCCGTAAAATCATCCAACAGATTCCTTTCAATGATATAGGCCTCCAAATCCGTTATTCCCAATTCAAAACCAATATACCCTCGATCTTGCAGGCAGCGAAACCATAGCATCTTGTCCACGAAACCATTAAGGAGGACCAACGGGTGATCCTTCGCCATCGGGAAAACATTGAGAAGGTAGGAAATCAGCGAGACATTGTTCGCTTGGCGCAGCAAACTATCCTTGACGGACTTTTGCAGAGGAAATAAATCCTCATTGATATGGATATGCCTCTGCTGGCGGTCAAAAAAAACTATACCCTCGGATTCCAACTTTTCAGACAGGAGAATTCCCATTGGGGACTTGGTGTATTCATACCGAAGTGGTTTGCCCCCGAGCATAAAACAATACTCAAATGCTACGGGATGATCATTACCCGCATATGTAAAATTTGCGTAGGGAAAAGCTTGCTTATTCTTCTGGGTCAAATGATTCACAATGTCGAACAAAGCAAAGCCCAAGTTGGATTTACCAGACCCGTTAGGGCCATAAATCATCAAATCTTTCACCAAACCATCTTTGATAGCGAAAGAATTGAATGAATAGCCATTAGGATCGGACAGGTCTAACTCGATTCTGTCCTTAAACCCTCGGTAATTCGACACAGCAAACTTTGTCAACATACAAATCTCTATTTAGTGTCCAAATATAATAAAAAAAAAACTTCCGTAAAAATTTTACGGAGAATAATAGCACACAAAGTAACATTGGCATGCATGATACAATAATACGGTTATAGGGAAAGATTCTCCATGGAATACTCTGCTTTCTTTTGGAGACAGTATCTCATGATGCCAGACTGATTGCTAAGCCAGATGAATCTTGGCTGAACCCTGTCACATTGAAGTAAACTCAAATTGGGCCAGCCTCCCTACCGAGTCTGCTAGCCCGAATCAATTATATGTAGGGATTGTCACTCTTTTCTCCACAACTCCATCAGCTCTCTATTCAACTTCTGGTTGGTGGTAAAGCTTTCAACCTCTAAATCTGTCAGATTCATACTCTTACAGTAATCTTTTACCCCAATCAGTACTTTCCTGCAATTATCCCAGGATCTCCAAAATGGCACACTCCCCGTGAAATGCTCTATCCTTTTCCAGGCCAGATAACTCAAGCTCTCAACCGAAAGAGCCTCATAAATATAAGGAAGCACCCTCTTCAGGTAATCAAGCGCAAAACAATCCCGCCAATTGAATGCCAACACATAAATATACACTAACTCATTGGCATCATTTTGCGTATTAAGTTCACTATCTACGAACCCCTTCCAAGTCCTGCTTCCAAAGCTTACCACTGCAGAATCATCCGGCATGATGCATCGCTTGATAGCAGCTCTCAAATCATTATTGACGGCCATTTGTTGCCTCATCCACAATAATACCCTCGATTTCTGTTTCATACACTGATCCAGAATAATCCTATTCATTGGGGACTTTCCTCGGCCATTCCACTCGTTCAGTGCAGTAGCAACATAATCAGGCTCATGCTTGGCAAATTCAGACAGGATATTGTCAGTCACGAAAGTATCTATCGTCAACAATCTATAGTACAATTTATCCCATGCTACAAACCCTTTCGGTTCATTTCTTTGGAAAATAGCGAACAACGATATAAATTGTGGAGGCATCAAGTCAAGCCAGAAATCACCCGCCAGAACTTGATTGTTCATAGTCACAATCGACTTGAACAAGCCCCAGTCCTGATTAAGCAGCATAGCCACTTCCTCTTTGGTCAGTCCTTCAAGTGAATTCGACAACAAAACTTTACCTTTATCATTCAAGTAATCCGCCTTGCTCAGATTAACTAACAAGGACAGATAGTCCTCCAAAGGATGTCCCTTTTTGAAAGATTCCACGCGCTCGTAATATGCGAAGGCATCATAATCCAGCGATTCCCACTCTTGGATAGTTGCAAGAGTGTAGATAAAAGTTTTTTCATCGCAGAAGTATTTGCTTATCTGTTCTCCTAAAAATGAGCGTTTCAGGAAAGCCCCGCTTGTTTTTTCAGCAAACCCATTCACAAGATAGTTCAGAATCTCGGAAATAGTGGCAGCATCTCCATTACCCTTTATTCTTTCGTCAAGCAATCTCAACAGGTTCAATGTTGCTAGGAATTGATTTGAGTCGTTACCTATGTCTCCCGAGAATCGATGTAACATCTGCGCCACATCGTTCCTCCCATCCAGAACAGCATCCATCCAAAACTGAAATCCAGCATCAGCCTTCGGTTTGTTGACATTCGGCGGATATGGTTCCATCAAAGAAACACCCTTACCTACCACGAATTGGAGATTATAGAATCCACCCTCGAATTGTCTAACTGCTGCACTGCCAGAACAGATAGACAACTCTTTCAATATACCATAGGGCATATTCTGAACAAGTCGCATACACAATTCCTCGTAAACCTCTCCCTCTTTCTCAACAGCATATATAGCAGGCTTATGGCGGTCTAAGAGCAATGCGGCCATATACATAAACCTAGTACGGTCAACCCCCTGCAGACGTAGCCTACCCTCATGTGTGTCCTCCTCTTTCTGTTCGATGGGCTTTGTATAGGACATAAAATCATCCCCTTCCCTGTTTGGCCGTCGAAACAGTTTCAGCAAATCATAGAAATTAGCTTTTTGCCCCAAAGCGTCTAATTTCACCACCAAAGAATGTGTCCAAACACAACCTGGACGGCTCATCTCATCCGCATACCAACTTTTGGCTATCACATAACACTGTGATTCTGCCAGAGGATAGGCCGTAATATAACTCGTGTCCTTGTCGTAAGGATTCACGTAGCCAGACCAGTCACTCAGATACGACATCCGATCCGCATCCTTCAAAGGCAAAGATGCTGAACTGGCTATCAAGTGATGGCCATTATTATAACCATGCAAGAATTGATCTATATGCATGTCTGTTATGATATCAAATAGTTTAATGGCTTCGTCAAATCTGGCGAAGGATCTTTTTCTTTGTCAAACACTATAAAGGCTCTGTCGCTATTACGGGCTTTCTGTCTCATCTCTGCCCCTTTTTCTGCCAAATCCTTGTAGTCGAAACCCTGAGCACTAACTCCAAAGAAAACGCACTCATTAAAATGATATTTGATAAAGTTATACAATACTGGAGATTTCTGCTTCAGGAACTCTTCTGGGCTCTTTCCCTCTGCCATCTTTACATCCCAAGCAGATAGTCCGATTGCAACTTTTTTCATTTTCGCATGGTTGGCGATATATTTCAACACCATCATATTCTGAGACGCAAGAAGCATCTTCTCTGGTGCTAAACGGGGCGCTTCTTCCTTTTCCTTTGTCCTATCTATAGCATCATCTGCCTGTACAGCCTCGTCTTCTAAATCATCTTTTAAGCTATCACTCAACTTGTTTATCAGAAACAGCATACGGTCTGACTGTGCTATCCAACTTTGAATACTCGACGGCAGTGTGTGATCAATTATTCTCTGAAACTGTTCACCCATAAAATCCGGAATATCCAAAGTTAGTTCTTCTCCGTCTGCATTTCTTTTCACGTTGATAGTAATATCGTCGGGTACAGGTGTCTTTGAGCGCTCAATTTTAATCATACTCACCCAGTAATCCCATATCTCGTTAAGGTATGTCGTATCATCTGGATTCATTGTAAATTGGAGTTCCAACTCTGTGCCACGTCGCTTGATAATATCCCACAAGGCGGCTATGTATGTCGTTTTGCCAGCATCAGGCAATCCCGCAATAAAACATTTCTTTTCCATACCCTTATTTCAGTTTTTCTCCAACCCAGTCCAGTACCCTTTTCAATTTCATCTCCTCATTTTTCGAAGTATCATCCTTTTTAATAAGGTCATTGACCAAGGTCTCAAACCCAGTGTTTCCATGTATGTGCTTAGAGTCAATCTCTCTTACATCCAATGAGCTTTCTTCCTGTTCCAGCTCTGAGCAGAAGAATTCCACCACATGCGGTTTTTCGCTTTCGTATGCTGATTTGAGGTCTGCTCTGGCATTCACCAGATCAATCTTGTTAAACAGCAAGGTAAATGTCGCGTTCTTCGGCATCTTGCCACACTCCTTCAGTCCGTCAAATAACTGACGGTATCTCCCTTCCTGTATATCCCAACATGTATGCAATTGTGTAGAATCTATCATAATAAGAACTCTTTGTGCCTTTGGCAGCGACTCATCTTTCTTGATTACTTCCTTGACGTTCACATAATTCCTATATGCCTCTCCTGCTCTATCCGAAAAGATAAGCTGTTTCTTTTCTCTCATGGAACGGTTGAACAATGTGAGTGTCAGCAAATACCCATCACCCTCCTCTGTTCTTAGGGTTTTTGACTTAGCTGATTCGTCGTTCTTGATGTTCCTAAGATATAGCCTGCGTTCAAATCCGGCAAAGGTGTCAGAATCATATAATTCGTACCCTCCTACCTGACCTTTTGTAAGCAAATAATAATAAAGCGAGCCCACGAAAGTGGATTTACCATAATCCGAAAACCCTATCAGCACTATCAACTCTGGCTTCACATTATTGAGCACCATATTGATATTCCCATCGTTCATTGCGTCACAGTAATACTGCGAGGTGTCAGGGATAGCCGGGGTAAAACCATTATCTACACTTTCCGGGCTGTCTTCAAAAAAGTTTGTTAGACCCTTCTTCTCCTCATTCTGATTCTCTGCTGCCATAGTATTCACTAATTATATGTTCCAACAAAAGCTCATAATATACATATACGCCAAACTCCATCACCGTCAACCTCTTGCTTTTTAGCTCAACCGGTATCTCTTCGTCTCTAGCAATATACTTCAAAATCAATGACGATTCTTCCAGACTCTCGTATGGTAGGTCAACTTTTGCCTTAGTCAGCTCGCCTATAATACCCTCGATGGTAGCTTGTTTTTTCTGCTCTGCTTCAGTGGTTACATCCAAAAGAATTTCTTTAATGTCATTCTTCAAGAAAGGCCACTTTCCCTCCTCTATAACTTCACAAAGGTATTCATAAACCTTGACGAAGACGTTTTCTCCTTGCCTTTGTTTGTATTTGTCCGTAATCGCCTGTCTCTTATAAAGAACGGCCATTTTTGCCAATTCCCGGACCTCTCTTCTTACCCTTTCGTCATTATAATTCTCCGTTAAGAAATTTGGATTGGAAAGAATACTCGCTAAATGCTTTTTGTTCCCTGTAATGTCAAGATTATCTTTTCCATCAATATAGCTATCCATCTTATAATACATTGCGGATATATAATCAGGAAGGATAAGCTTTGTTAAAGAACCTTTTCTATAAAGCATATAGTTCATCAATATAAGTGAGGCTACTGCTTGATCCCTACCTTTCAATTTGTTAGTGATGGCATCTATCGTAATAGTCTGGGCTAATACGATGGCAAACAGTGGAGGCAGCACTAAACCTTCTTCGTCTGGATAAGTCTCGGCATACTTTTTCTCCACTTCCTGTTTAAAAACCCAGTCAGGTTTATTGAATACAAACGACGCTATATAGCGGTCAATTGTATCAACCTTCACTTCGGCCGCCATCTCATCACACACCGCCGCTAAGCGACTTGTGATGTTGGGATCGAAAGGTGTGACCACTACACCATTCAATAGTATTTGCAACAAATCTCCCATATGCTTTCTATTTCAGAAGTTCATTCAATTTAGCTAATTTATCCATTTTTTCCAACACGGATAGAAATTCCAGGCAATTATCATAATCATTGTCACCTGACGGTTCAAAGTCCACACCTGCAATCCTGTTAAAATAGCTCGTTCGGTCATCTTGCTTCATGAACTTGAATTTAACCGATCTTTTATCTATTTCCGGCGTTCCCATTCTTGGCGTTCCCCATTTGTTAACGTTTCGTTCGACTGTAATTACTTTCTCAAAACTACCTGCATTGTTATTTATGAACCTATTCTTGTCCCATATTTGGGATATGCCTTTAACTACTACGTGGGTTGCATCTTTCTGACTAATATCAATAATGTTATACACCGGAAGGTATTTATCCCCCTTTTCTACCTTGGGAGGGTCTAACGCTCCTGATTGCACCACCACGCTGTTTCCATCACCTATCGACTGGAAATGTACGTGTCCGAACAGTTGTATGTGATAATGGTTATCCAGATAGTCCTTCACCTCGTCGCTGGATGTCAGGAATGGAAGCGGATGATGGCCCATGATAATTCTCAGCACTTGCTTTTCTTCCTTCTCCATCACATAGGCTCTATGGGGCAACATTTGTTTATGGCCTTTTCGATACTCTTCGTTCCAGTCCCAACCATCGCAGTTCAAAGCAGTATTCACGCCCCTGATAGTGACATCAATGTCACCCACTTTCTTCGGTAGTTTCGCCTCATAATATAGTTTGTCGCTATCATCTATAGTGTCAGATTCTTTACCCGTAATACATTTGTTCATCACCTCCTCTTTACAGAAGAAATTATCAGCAAAAGCATTGTAGTCCGTAAATGCTGCGAACAGGTCTTTCCGCAATACTCCGTTCTTAAGCAGTACTTCATCAAGAACAGCCTCATTGTTGGGCTCGAATGCCAACGATGCGTCAATCATTTCTCTTGTCTGATGACCAAGCGCATTTCTGTTCAGGTCGTGGTTCCCCGGTACGACAAAGACATCTTCTCTAGTCCGCCCTATTATTCTGCAAATCTCGTCGATGTACGCCAGGGCCTTTTCGTATTCTTCCTTTATTCCTTTAAAGGCTATATCACCACAAATGAAGATATAGTCTATCTCGTTTCCTGCTTCAATAAACTCTTTGATATCCACAAGAAGTCTTGCTTTCATTCCTGGGAAATCTGCATCCCAATGCTTTCGCTTCGTCCAATGTATATCAGATATTTGTAGTATCTTCATTCTCTTGTTATTATCCTTGTTATTATATACTTATTTTTGCCCTGTTGTAGGATTCTCGACTTGATTTATCCTTCCCCATCAAGGGACAAAAAAACCCCAATCATATTCAGATGCTCCATTCTATTAGGGAACGACATACCTGTTTACACTAAATGAAAGAAACGCATCCTATTCGGGTGCGTTACCTTTTTGTGCAGCCTTCTTAAGCCTATCTTCCATATCGGAAGGAATCTTTACGATTCCGTTGTTCTTTTTGGACAAGAATGCCTTGACAACATCATCAGCCACCTTTTCAGCAGTTTCTACTAATGTGTGCCTAATTAAAGGATAATTGTCATTGGCAACTATTCTGTCTTTTCTCAAGAATTCGCCATTGTTAAGCAGTCCAACAGCATTTTTAACCGTTGTTCTAATATAATCAATCGGCAGATTCTCATCCAATACTACTTTTGTTAATGTGTACATCACATTACCCTCCAACGCCGTGTCAGTTTTGAAAAAGAAGAAACCAAATTCCTCTTTTTTGTCCAAATCCTTAATTACAAAAGCAATGTCTGATTGTTCAATATCTATTTTGTAGGGATGATTCTTATGTTCTTCCTTGTTCCATTCAAGGTTAGTGTCTTTCAAAGTGTCAATAGGACAATTATCCTCAAGATAGCCCCGTGAGTACTTGTGATAAATCAAGCGTGTAGAAATAATCTCCATTTCTCTGTTTTTTGCAAAGATAGTGATATTTATTGTATGATAAGTTATGGCGTACGCAAGAGAATTATTCATTGCAATCAAGCAGAAGATTCGGTTCCAACAAGCAGAGAAAGAGGCTGACTCTCATTATACCGTTTTGGGGAACACCTTGGTTCGTGTTTCAAACCATTGCACATGGATGAAGATATGGGACAACTATCTTCAAAAGAACCCACAAGATGAGAAGCGAAATATCCTCAGTCTTGTATTTGAAGATGGAGAAGATACATATACCGAGGAGTGTTTGTTTACCGTAACAGAAAGGAGGAAACCTATAAGAGTTACTGAATATGTTTTCAAATCTGCCTCGTTGTCTAAACAAGACATCAAGATGATTGTCGGCAGTCTTCAGCAAATGATGACGACAAACATATTCAGTGAGCCAACTGGTAAAGGAGAGCGGTTTGATAGGATATCCGTTAAGCCTGACTATATGAACATTGAAACTACGGCGAACGGAAGGGCTATTCCTGCCGGTGGACACGGAATGGACTCATCAATAGAAGAATCAAAAACAAACAAGAATATGAAGAAAAATGTAGTAAAGATAAACGAAAACACCCTCAGGCAGATTGTTGCTGAGAGCGTGAAGAAGGTGTTGAAGGTGGGCTATAATCAGCAGATTGTAGATGATGCAATACAAGCAATACTCTCAATACGCAAGAAGGTATCTGATGCCGCAACACAAGTCGGTTTTAATCCAGGGCAAGGAAACGATGAGGTTTCTAAACTAATAAAACAAATCAGTGCGCTTATGTACCGACTTGATAGAACCGTCAATGTAGATTACTACGATAGTTTCTATTCGGGACAGGATTAAGCCACCATCTTCACATCCTCATACTGAACCTTGCCGATAGACTTCTCAAACATTATGGAGAACCTATCGGCTTCTTTCATCTTCTTCGTATTGAAACGGAACACCGCCTCGTCAATGTACCTTTCAAGGTATGCCTTGCTGACGAAGTGATATGTACCGAAGATGACACGCTTGAAGTGTCCCCAAAAGCCCTCAATGCCGTTGGTTGAATAGGAACCGACGGTGAATTCACGCTCCCCGTGACGGGCGAAGATATGGTTGTATTTCTTGTCAAGTCCGTTGTATGCGGACAGTTCATCGGTTACAACGGAACTGCCTTCGGCAACGAAATGCTCAATGATGGGGATTAGGGTTGCAGCCTTGGTGTCAACCACCTTCTTCGCAATCTCATAGGTGTGCGTCTTCACACGCACCTCACCCGTCTCGGTGTCCACATCCTCGGTTTTCCACACCATCGTCATACCGAAGATGGGAGTCTTCGTCTTGGTGCTTCTTCCCTGAGTCTTTTCCGTCCGCTTGCAGTCGTGCTTGTTGGTCTCCCTGCCGCCGAGATACATCTCGTCACACTCCACTACGCCATCAAGAACCACATCCTCCTGTGCGAAGAGGGTGCGAATCTTATGGAGGATGAATCATGCGGTTTTCTGCGTCACATCAATGTCACGGCTCAACTGACGGGAGGAAATGCCCTTCTTGTGGCTGCTGATAAGGTATATAGCCATAAACCACTTCTGCAACGGCAGTTTGGTGTTCTCAAAGATGGTTCCCACAAGGCAGGAGAAGCGCTTGTGACAATGGGCATACTTGAACTGATTGTCACCGTTACCGCACTCATAGATATGGGTGCAACCGCAGAACGGGCACACTACCACGTTGCCCCAACGCTGCTCGGTAATGAAATCACGGCAACGCTTGTCGTTATTGAAATGGTTGACGAGGGAGATAAGGGAATTGAAGTGTTCAAGTGCAAGTCTCATAGTTCAAGGTATTTCTATCTACTTATACCTTAAAACTATGGTTTTCTTACACAAAAGTCCAGCATTTTCGTGCTGGACTTCAATATTTTACGAGATTATTGGTGTAAACAGGTAAATCGTTCCCTTTTACCGAAGTCTAGAATTCAAATGCAACTGAGAGAACCGGAGCCAGACTCACGTGAGGCAAATTGATGGCTACGTATGAAATGCCTGCCGGAAATACGGCACACAGGCCGGCATTCACAGAGAGTCCGTGTCCCGAGGCAAGCCCCCAACTCCAACCGACGGTGATGTCCGCTTCCAGATTATCGGTTTCTCCGGAAAAATTCCGCAGATATCCCACACGGATTCCGGAAGTCAGCGTGCTTTTGTGGGGGAACCAGTAAGATTGGACATCCGCAAAGACGCGGCCCGCATAGGCAACTTTCCCTACGGCTCCGATGAGCATTCCTGCCCCGCCACCCAGATAGATCCGGTCGTTGAGCATATATCCTTGTGAAGTCTCCACGCCGTTCCAAAGGAGGCCCATATCGGTCACTGACACGCTGCCTTTATATCCCGGAGCCCGGTAAGCCGGGATTTCATTCTGGGCATTCAAACTGACAGTCAAAACAAAAAGTGACAGGATGATCAAAAATAATTTCTTGTTTTTCATATGTATCATCGTTTATTTGTTTCGGAACTATTCGGTTTCTAGTATGTTGCTCTATGTTTCAACTTAAAAATAGTAAACTTTTTCTGAGGAAGAGTCGTTTCCATACTATATTGATATACAATAAGATGATTCCAACCATTATTGGTTTCGGGATCGGAAGACTTTGTGAGAGGAACTGGAGAGTCTGATCTCAAGCAATGCCTTGCGAACCAACCATTTCCTGTGCCATTCCACCCCCAGTTGCAATGGAATAATGTTTGATCATCGGTAATATTAATGCCGTCAACGACCCAATAGTGACTATCTGAGAGCTCTGAAAGTGTCCAACCGCACATTAGGACAGGCTTTCCTAAACTCAACATATAAAGAATTGCCGAAGTTTGCTTGTCAGTAATAAACCTATATGATTGGCTTTGAACCCCGGTATATCCTAAATTCTTAAGCCCTGCTGTTGCTGCAGATGGCATAGTCCCTGTTGCATCCCACCCCTTAATGATATTGTTTAAGGAATAAAAGTTGGCCGAAGTAACTTTGTATCTGGTCCGATAATATGGAACTTCTGCATCGGAAACAATGAATGATCCGTGTGTTGTGACCTGTGGGTCTATTTTAGTTAACAAAGCCCTTTTTTGTAATTCTGTGAGGCTTGAAGGAATAGCATCTGGATTTGTAAAATAGTCACTAATTTTGACAAATATTTCTTCACCAGTTGGGAACTGATATTTGTAGGCATTCCCATCACAATAATTACACTTGTCTAAATCAAGCCATTCATCATCGACCAATAATTTAGGGTATTTATTATAGGCGACGATTATTGAGAGGGCGGTAGATGCGCATCCATTTGTTACAAAATGATGACTTCCGTTGTGACAATAAGTTGCATTTTGACCAAAATCTAATGTATTCAAAAGAATATTAGTTGTAGAACCCGCTTTTGTCTTAATCTCTTCTTCATCATTTCCATATAAGGCGCCTCGAACGCAGAGCGATACTAGGTTGTCTGGGGCGATTCCTGGACCTAAGTACTCACGTACAGGGCCCTCCTCATACTTTATGTCGAGATCATCGCTGAGCGACACTGTGATTGACGGAAGAAGCGTTTCCCAATCCGTGTTACCTTGTTCAATTACAGCAACAATAGGATCTATGCTGGAGTTTGCACCTAAAACAGCATAACCAGCATCTTTATCGAAATTTACCAAATATGCATCTGGAATGGACTCTCCTGCCCTTGTTTTAAGTGTAGCGCTATAGTGCGTTTCCACAGAGGTAATACTTCTTTCTTCTCCTGCTTCAGATCTTGTCAAGTTATTGTGCGAAAGAAAGTTATTTAAAGTAGTGATAGCATCTTCCACAGAGATAATATCAACTTCATTAAAGTCTGATTTTGAAGGTATTGACTGCGGTTGATCTAATCCTTTTGTACAAGAAATTGTACCGCCTACGATCAAAAAAAGAGCGCAGCAAACAAGATGTAATGAAGAAAATGGTTTTAGTTGTTTCATAACTGTTTAATTTGTACTTATTGGTTTTCTGAATTTGCTATGCAAAGATAAAAGCGCATAAAAACCGGAGCAAATCAAGTTCCGTGAACCCGACATTTTTGACCGTGAACCTGACATGGGGGCTTTCCTTGACCGTTTCGGTGTGTCATTCTGACGGAATCCTGTCTGGCGAGGGGGGGGAGGGCATCCCCTACCAAATGAGCAGGAGCCCGTCGAGGAGACGCTTCTTGCTGTCAGCGGTGATGGAGAGGAAGACGGTGCCGTAGGGGGCCTTCAGGTGGACCAGGGTATCACGACCGGGGCCCAAGCAATTTCCCCTGGCCAGTTTTATCTGGCCGCACTCTTTATCCTATCATACACAAAAATAACAGGATTCGCACAGCGGGTATCCGTTTTATAATCATAATAGGGTACCGAAGCTTCAACACGTATCTGGTCTACGGCAACTTCTATAGAATAAACCCGAGGTCGCCGAGGCTGACTTATTCCGGTAAAGCAATAATCCAATATCTGCACCCCAGGGGTTACGACAGGTTCAGGATACTCCCCGCTATTGAATCTTGGCTCACAATTAACAGTACAAGAGCCCGCATTGGTAACAGAATAATCGAAACCACACATAACGAAATCAACCCAGTTGCGAAACACACGAGGGGTCGTCTCCCTGAAACTATAATTAATCCGCTGAATAGGGAAAGAGAGCAAGATGACAGAAGAACTTTCCTGACCTTGAATCGGAGAAACTGTTCCGCCCCAAGGGCCATCTACTATCATTGACAAGTTTCCATGATCTTCAATCCCCTCTAATTCCTCCAGTATGTCACAGCTGGGGACTCCATCTCCATTCAGATCTATCTCGCTGCCCTTCCAAGTAGCAGAAACAAGGGCATAGGATCCCGCAGACTGGTCATTCCAGGACTCTCTCACAAGGCTTTCTCTCTGGCATGCGGTCAAGGCTCCTACTATTGCCAAGCCTAAAAGCATTCTCTCTTTGTTTCTTAGCATATCATTAATTGTATTTTTGTTTGGGTGGCAATAATAACTCCGATTTGTGACCGAGTCAATTTTGTTTCCGTGAACCCGACATTTTTGACCGCGAACCTGACATGGGGAGACAATCCAGCTTGTTTTCTCCCCTTTTTCTGCTTTTCCCCGATTTCTGGAGAAAAAATGGTCGTTTCTCTCCTCTACAAACGAAAGAGGCTGACTAATAGATTCTTCACTACGTTCAGAATGACAGCCTGATGTCATTCTGAGGCAGGTAAGGCCTGCCGAAGAATCTCTTTTTAGTCAGCCTCTCTATGGGTTTTCCGGCTGAGGCCGGACTATTTAGACCAAGCGACACGCTTGTATTCCAATCTTACAGGTAGAATGAAGCACTTGTCCGTTGCAAAATCATAGAAGGGAAGATCTGCCGTCGCCCTGATCCAGCCGTTATCAATATCAATATTATAAACCTGAGGGCCGGCATAGTTCAGATAATTGAAATCCCATTGCGTACCACCTGCCATATAAGGCTGTGGGAAAATACTCCAGTCAGCCTCGGGAGTAAGGTTGATCTTGTAACTGCCGTCTTGGGAAATAACATATTCGAATATGAAATCTCGATGATCGGCATCTCGCATAGTGACCTCCTGAGTTTTAACATATTTATCGACATGTTGCATCGGAAAGGCCAGAACAATCTTATACGGCATATCAGGGTAGTCCGCCTTCTGGATACTTCCCGCCTGCCCGTAGATACTGCTTATCCTGCCAAGATTGCCATTGCCACTTCCTTTTAATGTCAGTTCATCCAGGAGATTTGAGCTGCAAAGACCATCACCATTCAAGTCCAACTGCATGCTCTTTAATTGTGCAGATGCCAAGGCGTACTCCCCAGCATTATCATCGTTGAAATGTTCCACCTCAAGATTTGACTGCGTGCATGCAACGACATTTATCAAGCAGGCTAAGAATACGAATCCTTGTATGTTATTCATTGTTTCTGTCTATTTATCATTTGGAATTAATGTCATATGGAATAAGCGTCATCGTCAGTGTCCCGTTAGATACAGAGCGAACATTATAGCCTCCTACGCCATCTTTGTATTGCTTATCAGAAATGATGATCGGAGTAGAAAATGAATAATGTATGTCACCAAGTTGATTTGAACCATGAGATGTTACAATTGTAGTTCCTGAAGTAATGGACGACTCTTCTGACTCTCCAAATTCAAATCCCAATGAAACTTTCACTTTATCTCCTAAAGTTATTCCGGGAGTCTGTTTGATATTATTGGTATACTTATATGTTTTTGATTCTTGCTTTGTAATAGTTTGTGAATCGTCATACTCAAAGGCATGAAACCATAACTCTGTAGATTCTTTAGAAATGTCCCATAACGGAAGATCTACATTGCTTTCAGGATAATACCATCTATATGTCAAATCATTCAATGAGTTGGTATATGTGTACTTATTTTGCATCCAACTAAAGAATTTCCACTCCTTCAAAACCTGACTTTTCTTGAGCTGCCACAAATCTTCTGGCTTTACATGGAAAACCATTTCTGGAGCGGAGATCATTGAATTAGGATGCTTATCCCCTTTATACATGGAAATGTGAATCTCAAGGGCCCCGTCGCTCCAGAGAAAAGGTTGGATTTCATTTCCTTCATACGCATTCTTATTTCTCCACTTGATCAGTTCTTTCTGAAACTGTGGATCTGCTGAATCAAGAAGGCCACCCGCTGCAGCAGCAGACACCTTAAATCGATATAAGCGTTCCCTAATATTTTGATTCAGTACCCCATTTGTAGAGTTTACCTTTGTCATACCGTAATATATATAATCTCTCTGCATCTCGTTGACGCTCCCCGGGGTAAACTCATCATATGCCGTAATAACAAGATTATTCAGGTCGGTTTCCGGAACAAAATCAGAACTACCATCTTTGATGTAATCCCACTCCTGAGTATAAACCTCGCTCCGTGTTAAGAGATGTTTGCTTCCATCAAAGACATCGTTAACAAACTCATAAGACAATTCTCCATTTCTTGTCTGTACAGGAGACACCTTTATTCGTTCATTAGCCTTTACGACAAGGACAGGAAAACTCGGAAATTCTCCATATTCTAGGCTACCCGCATAAGAACCGTCGACATAAAGAGATAATGTTAACGAATCCGTTTGGTATCCTACAGCTATCTCCGGGTCGGATGTATCCCATCTGTTGATGCTAAAGCAACCGTCATTTATCCACGTCCAATCTGGGACAAGAACGGTTAGTGTCGGAACGTCCTTTTCTATAAAAGGCATAGCACCTTTAGTGTCATATAAGGCCAATAAACGAGAGAAAGACAGATTGTCCTTTACCTGAGAGTTTCTCGTCCAAGGATAGAAAACATCATTATCTCTATCCACCTGCTTTGCTGCCTCTGTTTTGAGAAAAGAGCGCAAGGACTCTTCATTTGTTACAGCGCGGGAAAGAATAATGGCAAATTCCTCCAAAGAGGAGCTCCATTCTTTTGGATAAGATAATTCGGACACGCTGTTTATCGGCTCTTGCTTATCACAAGAGAAAAAAAACAATCCTGCAAAAGACAGAATCAAGAAAAATACAACTTTTTTGTACATAAACTCATTGTTTTGGTTTAGGGCGACGAAGATAGCTCCGATTGGCGGTCAGAGCAATTTTATTTCCGTGAACCCGACATTTTTGGCCGTGAACCTGACATTTTCCGTTTTTTTGGAGATGGCAGAGTAATTCGAAGCCTTCGATGGTTTATTTTTCGTATCTTTGTGGCACAGAGACTATGGAAGGCTTATGGTCCGCAAAGTACATCTCTTCGATACATACCAGACAGCCCGGCGGGAGCAGCGACTTCGGCACGGGCTGTTGCTGTTCATCGCCATCCTGTTCAGCTGGGTGCTGTGGACGCTGGTCAACTGGCCGGTGTACCGCTCGCTGAGCGGGCGGGCCCTGTGGCTGGAGATCGGGCGGGAGCTGCTGGAACATGTGGTCGAGATCACGCTGCTGCTGGAGCTTTCCCTATTGTACTGCCGGCTAGTCGTGGCCGCCTTCTGGGATGCGGAAAAGACGATGGGCAAGCTGATCTTGCAGGTCATGATCCTGGCCGTGCTCAACGGCTTGGCTTCCACGGGCATGGCTGCTGCGTACCAGGCCATTTTCCCGGAGAAGGAAGGCCTGTTCTTCCGCATTCTTTTCACGGATTACGTGGACCTGTCCGTCCTCACGACCGCGTATCTTGTCTCCTTCCTGATCAACCGCTACCGCGATGAGGAAGAATCCCGCTTAAGGGCCGAATCGGAGGCGCAGGAAAAAGAATTGTCTTTGCTACGCTCCCGCGTGCAGAACCAGGCCCTGCGCACCGACAACCATTTTGTATTCAACAGTTTCAGCACCCTTGACTCCTTGATCGAAGAGGACCCGGACCAGGCGCGGCGCTTTCTCGGGGACCTGACCGACGCTTACCGTTATCTGCTTCTGTATGCCGACAAAGAGCGTGTCCCGCTCCGGGACGAATTGCGCTTCGTGCGGGACTACGCCCGCAACCTGAGTCAGCGCTACGGCGGCGTCAGCGTCGAGATCGATCCGGCGCTGGACGCATCCGACGGCTGGGTCTGTCCGGTCGCTGTGCAGTCGCTGGTCGGGAACGCGGTCAAGCACAACCGCCACGGCCGTGCAGACGCCCTCCGGATCCGCCTCCGGCTCGACGGCGACCGGATCGTGGTGTCCAATAATATCCTGCCCCTCGTCTCTCCCATCCCCTCGGCCGGCACGGGCCTCCGGACCCTGAAGGACCGTTATCGCCTCGTCTCCGGCCGCGACATCGAGGTCGTGGATGACGGGACGGAATTCTGCGTCAGCCTTCCCCTCCTAAAGAGCGAAAGCCATGAAGATCTGGATCATTGAAGATGAAGCGTCGGCCGCCCGTTCCCTGGAGCGGCTTCTGACCCGCCTGCGCCCGGACTGGGACGTCCTCGGCCGGACAGGCAGTATCGTGGAATCCCTCCCGGCCCTGGAGGCCCATCCGGAACTGGACCTCATCTTCGCGGACATCCGGCTGGAAGACGGGCTCTCGTTCGCCATCTTCGAGCGGGTGCGCACGGAGGCCCTGGTTGTCTTCACGACGGCCTACGACGAATATGCCTTGAAAGCCTTCGACTACAACTGCATTGACTATCTGCTCAAGCCCTATCGCGAGGAGGCTCTGACCCGGGCGCTCGAGAAGTGCGAGCGTATCCTGGGGCGGCGGGCGGCTTCGGATCCGGCGTCGGCACAAGAGCCTATTTCAGAATGGCCGGGTTCTCAAGTCACCGCGGCTCTTGGCGGCGTGTATGCCGATCTGGGCGCGGGACGGCCGGTATACCGCAGCAGGATCCTGCTGCACAAAGGGCAGGGCGAGGTGGTTCGGGAAACGAAGGATCTCTGCTACGCCGAATTGGACGAGGGCGGCGTGCGCGTGTATCTCTGCGACAGCGAATGGGCGGACTACCCGGGATCGCTGGGCGCCTTGTCCGAAAGCCTGGACCCGGACCGCTTCCAACGGATCAGCCGCCAGGTGATCCTCCGCCTGGACCAGGTAGATCATCTCACCCCGGGCCCCGGCCGTGATACCCTGGTTCACCTGAAAGCCCCCTATGACACCGCCTCCTTCTCCATCACCGCCGACAGCAAGAAACGTCTCCTCGCCTCTCTCCTGCCAGGCTGAAAATTCCGAGATGGTCCATCAGGGGCAACGCGGGCCTTGACTCCCTCTCTGACGGACACGGAGCTGGGCATCGCCTACGACGCCAATGGGAATATGACCGAAAGTGTCCGAAAATGAAAAGTGGTGACCAAAAGTGACCAAATTTGGGGAATTGCAAAAAAGAAGACCTTGTAAAGTGCTTAAAACTCAGCAACTTACAAGGTCTTTCTCGTGCCTAGTGTCTGGATTGCATTTATCATCCGCGGTCGAACCGAAGACGATCAGAACTATATCGACCTAGAGGAGGGCAAGTAGGCGAGGGATTGGGAGCGAAGATAAGTTTTCTTGAAGAGGATATGCGGCGCAGACCCCGTCTCTGACCGACACTGAACGAGAGGTCGTCTATGACCGCAACAGCAACATCACGGCTCTGAAAAGATACGGGAACTCCGGCCTGGAGAATAGTCTGTCATTCACCTACGACGCCAACGGGAATATGACCTCTTCTGTCCCGCTTGTCCCATCCCAAGATTTACAGGGACAAATGGGACATGCGGGACAATTGGGGAATAAACTCTTTCTTGTTAGATTCTTGTTTTAATGATTCTCTCCAAATCATCTGCACTAACAATCGCCCCCACCACATAATAGTCATTTCGGAAAAGTCCGTTATACCACTGACAGGTGATGGTGAGGATGTTAAGAGTTGCTTCATCAGTAGAGAGAACCTGGACATATAGCGGTCCGGAATACTCATCGCCGTGCGTCTCCAAAGTCCAGTCCTCGAACCTGGCCTTCACTGGATAAATCATTGCACGCCCCTGAACGTCCGCCTTGTACTGTTCATCCCTGAGCCAGTCATGCAGTTTCTCCGGATCCTCCACCCGGGCAACGGAAAGTGTGGTGCTCGCAAAGAAGTATCCGGCCAGCTTTCCTATCTCCGGGGAGTTGATCACTTTGTCCGGATCCAGGACGTCATTGAAAAGGACCAGTGTCGGGGTGGGGTGTAGCGGAGGTGTCTGGTCCTCTATCGAACGCTGCTTTAAAAGGATTTCACTTAACTTCTTCATAGGGCATCACTGGTTTTCTTTCTTTATCTCCTCTATGAGTTCCTTGGCGATTTCGTGCGCAAAGAGTTTCTTCGCCTGCTTGAGGATGTGCTTTTCATCGCCATTGTTCTTGAGTTCCTTCCCGTTGAGTTCTATCTTGGTGTTCTCCAGATACTCTTCTGCAATCCCGGTCAGGTAGTCCACAAGGGTGGTCTCCTCTTCATCCACGACCTCCACTATGTCCTTGAAGTCGAGGCTCCCCGCCGCTTTCTTCAGTTTGTCCCTGCAGTAGTCCAGGGCCTTCTTGTCGTACTTGACGGTGAGTCTATCGACACTTTCTTTCACCAGGCTTGTGAAGGTGCCAAACCCGGCCACAGTCCTTATGTTCCGGCTCTCTCCATAGTAGTAGTCATCGTCCCAGTCATCAAAGTCCAGGGATACGGTGGTGATAGGCTTTTGTTCCGGCTCCGGTTCT
>JAEEII010000165.1 GCA_016281295.1 Bacteroidales bacterium | reverse complement strand
GGTGCTGTGGGGTTTCCGAGCAGCTCCAGTGACTTCTTGGCCAGGGGGTGCAGACTTGTGAGGCCGCCCACGGTACCCAAGGCCATAGGCACCTCGAGTTCGAAGTGGAAGATGCCGTCGTGAATGGTGACAGTGCTGAGACTCTCATAGCGACCATGACGGGCGGCGTAGGTATGCCCTGCCGCCTCCACGGCGCGGAAGTCGTTGCCTGTGGCAAGCACCACGGCGTCGATGCCATTGTAGATGCCCTTGTTATGGGTGGTGGCACGGTCGATGTCAACATGGGCAATATCGACCGCTTTCTTGAATTTCAAGGCATATTCGTCCCCCGAGAGGTGTTCGTCGATGCCATTGAGTTGTTCGGTGGGGCATTCCACCCACACCTTGACAAGGCAGTCGGGGGTGTTGTTGGAAAGGATGGTCATGACAATCTCTGACTCACGCAGCTCGTTGGGCAGGTCGGTCCGCTCAGCGAAGAAGGCGTGTAGGCTGTGTCCGAACTGTTCGAGGACCGTGTTGATAAAGTTGGCTCCCATGGAGTCGCAGGTGTTGAACTCGGTGCGCAGCTGGTAGTAGTCAGGGATTTTGTCGGTATAGTCGAGCAGCTGGATGTCGAGGATGCCTCCTCCCCTTTTCCTCATGTTGGCGGTGAAGGCGTCGGTATCTGCCAGCAGGCGTTGTTTGATTTCGGGGAACAGGTCTTGCAGCTGTTTGATGGAGCCTTTCCAGCAGAAATGAACTTGTCCGACCTTACGCACATCGACGACCTCGGCATGGAAGCCACCACGTTCGCCCCAGAACTTGGCCGCCGCGGAAGCGGCGGCCACCACCGAACTCTCCTCGATGACCATGGGAACGATATAGTTCTTCCCGTTGATCATCACATTGGGCGAGATGCCGTAAGGGATGAAATAGTTGGTGATGGTGTTCTCACTGAACTCATCAAAGAGCTTCTGCTGACCCGAGTCGGAGTGCCAATAACTCTTCAGCAGGCTGATGACTTCGCCTGGATTCTCAAAATAATTGGCAATAAGCTTCAGCTTCTCTTCTTTGAGAAGTTTGGAGAAACCTTTTTTTATACGTTCGCGAGAGCCCATGTTAATTGAGAATTGAGAGATGAGTGGTTAAAGGTAAGAGATGGGAGGTGGTGTCGCAATCGACGTTGAGGACGGGATTGCCCTGGTAATAAAGGACAGAGGTGTCACGCAAGACCCCTTCCAAGCTACTCACGACACGGACGTTGGCTTCCGATGAGGAACTCATCTCGATAAACATCTCGTCAACGACTGTCTGCGTCATGTTCAAAAAAGCCTTGTTGCTCATATTAATGATGGTTGTCGGAGTGTTTCCGCCGTAGGTGGTGAGTCGCGACTCATCCTTGATTTGAAGGTCGAGAAGCGTGGAGGCGGTCAATGTGCCTTTGAACACCGAGGCATCCTCGAGCGACATGCCACAGGAGTCTCCCGCAACGGTGAAATCAACCACTTTTGAAGCATCCGACAATGCCATCGTCAAGGAGCCAAAATAAGAACCACCCCGAAGTGTGGACTTATCCTTCTGTGTCACCTCCAGCTTGTTGCCATAAAATTCCCCTTGAAGCGCTGCCGAAGCCTCTTCTTCCAAAACGAGTTTGCGAAGTGAAGGCACATAAACCGTAGCGTTTTTCACGGTTTGTGAGGGGAGATTCAGCCGTTGCGTGAAAGCAATATCCAAGGCAGAACCTTCTTTCACAATCTTTAGGAACTCTTCCAGAAAGGCGGAATATTCCAGCTCCACCCCTTTTTTCGAGCTATCCTGAACGATGGTGACCTGCCAGGCATCCTCTACATGGAATTCGTCGATGACCGCATCCTCATACAAGGTCTTGGTAAGCACAGTCATATCAAGCGTCTTATCCTTGCACGAAGGCATCAGCAACGCCCCCAGCAAAAACAGGATCCCATAAAAATATCTTCTATTCATAATATTCCGCAAAGATAAAAAAATTCTGTCATCTTCCTTCTTTCTTCCTTCTTATTCATGATGATACCTCTCCCCCTTCAAAATCGTGAACGCCCTGTAGAGTTGCTCCACAAAGATGAGCCTAACCATCTGGTGAGAGAAGGTCATCGGGGAAAGCGACATTTTGGCGTTGGCTTTCTCATACACTTCCTGTGCAAAGCCGTATGGGCCGCCTATCACAAACACCATGCGTTTCACTCCCGAGGCCATTGTTTTTTCAAGAAATTCAGAAAATTCAACAGAAGTGTATTGTATTCCTCTCTCATCCAACAACACCACTTGGTCACCTGGCTGGAACTGAGACAGGAGGAGGAAGCTTTCCGCTTTTTTTTGTTGTTCCTCGCTCAAGGTCTTGCGGTTTCGGATGTCAGGGATTTCTTTCATCTCGAACGAGGCATAATGACCGAGTCGTCCGACATATTTTTTGATGCCGGTGATTAGGTAATCCTCGTCGGTTTTTCCGATGACCAGCAACAGGATTTTCATTCCACCTGATAGTGTTCGATTTGCAGTTGAATGGGGTTACCGGCCTCGTAATACGTAATGTCTTTCAACACTTTGTCAAAGATATAATATTGAACCAGCACGAGGTCGCGATCATGATTGACGAGTCCATACATACGGTCGAGGTCGTCTTTGTATTCCGTCTCAGGCACGTCGAACACGGATTCCACTTTTTTGTTGAAGGTCTTCATGGAGATGGTATCGTTCTCTTTGTTGACGAGAGTGATTCTGTGTTTCCAGGGGGAGGAGACGATAGAGTCGAAGCGTTGTTTTTTCATGCCGTTGTTCATGAGGGCTTCGAAGCGGAGGTCGTTGAACGAGGAGAGCAGGTTGATGACTTTGAGGGTATCGAAGGGGATGACTTGTTGATCGGCGATACGGGTAAGTTTGTATTGGTGTCGTCCTGTGTTTTCGATTTTAAAGCCGAGCATAGGATCGCTACCGAACTCAACGGTAAGGGATTGGATGTCGGAGAGTGACTCTTTGAAGATGACGTGGTCGCGCCAGTCGTCGGGGTTAGCGGAGAAGCGGGTGGAGATATAGCCACGGAAGCCAGGGATATTGACGATGTAGGCTTGGTCGGAGCCTTCTTTAATCATGAAGGTGCCGCTGCTGTCTTTGGTAGCCTCGCCCACATAGAACACTTTGGTGCATTTTTCACGATAGAAGAGCTTGATTTTGTTAAACAGGTTAATTCTGGGGATGTTTTGATAGACCTCCACCTTGGTGCTGCTGCTGGCCATTTGGAGGATGATGTTGTCGTGAGAGGCCACCGAGACGGGCATTTTGATTCGTACTCGATAGAGGGTGTACA
The DNA here is from genome assembly GCA_016281295.1 of Bacteroidales bacterium. The sequence goes on along the minus strand of JAEEII010000165.1, from coordinate 2,920 downwards.
ACAGCTGGTCAATACTTTTCGGATGTGCGGTATAGTCCTTGTTCAGGCTCCATCCTTTTTCTTGTCGTTCGAGCAAAGACTCGTGTTCAAATCGGTCAGCGAGATAGACTTTGGTGATGGAAGCGGTGTCCCACACCATGAAATCGATAGAATCGCCCCGGAGGGTGGTAAGGTAACGGTTGTTCCAAATCAGGAGGGCGGCGATGGCAATCAAGATGATGGCCAGGATGATAGTGAATTTATTTTTTTTCATGATTCATGATGAATTTGCTTTTGGTATTTTTTCTTTCTGATGAAAGCCATCAGTGCTCCGAACAAAATGACCATGCCGGTGGGCACCAGGATGTTGACCAGCTGCCATCTGAGTCGTTGGCTGTTTTTCTTTTGCGGGTCGAGCAGTCGGATTTTGAATTCGCGCGAGCGGATGTCGATGAGGCCTTCACCATCGACGAGATAGCTGATGGCGTTTTCTATGAATTCCTTGTTGCCGTAGGTGTTTTCGGTATATTGGTCATAGCCTAAGGGAAGGGGTGTACGTCGTTTGATGTCGATTTGGTTGCGGATGATGTCGCCATCGGCCACGACGATCATGGCGGTGGGTACGCTCTCGGCCAGGAACTTCATCTCGGCACTTTCCTCAATCTCGGAGGAGATGCGGTTGGCGTAGAGCGAGGGGAAGGTACCTTTGAGCAGGTAGGCCACGTTTTGTCCTTGCGAGGGGAACATCCGTTTGTCGGGGGTCTGTCGCAGCATGGCGAGTGTGATAAACACGGGGGTACCCGAGACCTTGGTATAGTCGGAAGTCTTCAGCAGTGGGGTTTTGACGATAGCGCCTTCGGAGGTAGTGGCGTCGATAGAGCTGACGAAGTCGAGTTTGATGGCGTTCATGTTACGCACCATCGGGTGGTTGGAGGCGGCTTGCGCCAGGGGGAAGTAGAACCAGCGGTAGAACTCAAGCTGAGCTTGTCCGGCCACTTGTCCGGTACGGATGGGCAAGGCGGCGCAGTTGAGGTCGAGAAGGAGGTTATGGTTGAGGCGCACGCCGTATTTGAAGAGCATGTCGTCGAGGTTCAAGTCGAGGTCCACGCCGATGGTTGACTCTTGAGCGGTGAGGCTGTCCATGGTAGCCATGACGGGTTCCACAAGCCACAGCACCTTGCCGCCGTGCATGATATATTGGTCGATGAGGAACTTGTCTTTTTCAGAGAATGGCTCGGTAGGTTTCGCGATGACGATGGCGTCGTAATTCAGGAAGGTGGTAATCTCGCCATTGGCGTTAGGCTCGGAGCGATGCATGAGGGCATCGACTTGACCGTTGATTTCGCCTCGTGTGACGTTATAGCTCTGTTTCAGGGTCTGGGTGATGTCATAGACCTCTGTCTCTGTCAGCTCGCCATGGCCTTCGATGAAGGCGATATCGGGTTTTTTGAAGCGGGTCACCTTTTTTATGGCATCGACGAGTCGGAACTCGAGGTTCTGCATAGAGGCGTTGAGGGCCATCTCAGGCGACTGTCCCAACTGACTCTCAAGGAGGTCCACAGCGATTTCCGTGTCGTTGCGGTAGCTGACGAGGGCGCCAGGCCAGATGACCATCTGCTTAGTGCTTCCGTCGCTTCCCTGGTCCACGACGTTGGTGGGGTTCAGTCCCGACTGGTACAGCAACTTGTAATTGTCGTTGATCTCGGCGGGGTCGGAGCCTTCGGAGGGGTTGATGAACTCATAGTCGATATATTTGGAATAGGCTCTGAACTCATCGAGCATCTCTTTGGTTTCGCGGCGCAGTTTCTTGAAGCCTGCCGGGAAATCCCCTTCGAGATAGACTTTGAAATACACGTAGTCATCCAAGTTTTTCAGGATGTCTTTGGTGGTGTCGGACAAGGTGTAGCGTTTCTCACTGGTGAGGTCGAAACGGGTGAACACATAAGAGCCGATGATGTTGACCACGATGATGATGACCAAGGTGGTGAAGAACGAGACCAGCTGATTCTTTTTCAGATTCTTGCGTTTGTTTTCCATGCTTACCCTCCTTACCATTTGCGGCTCGCGAGAACCAGTTTCGTCATACTAAGAAAGAGCACGATAACGCTCAGGAAATACAAGATGTCGCGAGTATCGACCACGCCGCGGCTGATGGAGCCATAGTGTGCAGCCATGCCGAGACGTTGGATGAACAGGTCGATGCTGCCAAACAGGGAGAGCGAGAACAAAAACTCGAAGGCGATATAGATGAACCCGCAGAGAAATACCGAGAGGATGAAGGCAAGGATCTGGTTGTTCGTGACCGAGGAGCAGAAGATGCCGATGGCCACGAAGCTGGAGCTCAGCAGGAACAAGCCGATATAAGAGCCCATGATGCCTCCGCTATCGAGGTTACCCACAGGCAGGCCAAGCCGATATACCGAGAAATAATACACTGCGGTAGGAATCAGAGACAGCAGCACCAAGGTGACGCTGGCCAGGAACTTGGCCAGGATGATTTGCCAGTCGGACAGCGGTTTGGTGAGCAACATCTCGATGGTGCCGGTGCGGTTCTCCTCAGCGAAGCTACGCATGGTGACTGCCGGCACAAGGAAAAGGAAGACCCATGGAGCGAGGATAAACAAGCCATCGAGGTTGGCATAGCCAAACATAAGCAGGTTGAAGTCGGTTTGAAAAACCCAAAGAAACAGCCCCGTAATCAACAGGAAGACCACAATGACCAGAATGCCAATCAAGGAGCTGATAAAGTTGCTGATTTCTTTCTTATAAAGTGCGTACATTGCATTACAGCGATTAAAACCGCAAAGATACAATTTTTTCTTGAACTACTGCCAAAAAAAACCTATCACTACGGTTTCACGAATCTTCGAGTGACCACGGACGTGTCGGTAGTCAAGCGGAGCAAGTAGGAGCCAGCAGGAAGCGTTTTCACATCTAATTC